>JABABO010000251.1 GCA_014238195.1 Kordiimonadaceae bacterium
GAAGCAACCTGTGACCATGTCATGTTGAACCCACCATATTTACCTGCGGGTAAGGCCATCAGACCGCCTGAGACTAACAAAGGTCTCGCACATATGGAAGACAGTGGTACGATTAAGGACTGGATTATGTATGCTGTGCACAGGGCAAAAATTCGCGGGACTATTTCGATTGTTTACCGAGCCGACAGGATTGACGAGGTCATCGCTCATATGCACCGTAGAATTGGCGACATCAAAATCTACCCGTTTTGGCCACGTGCAGGGCAACCGGCAAAGCGCGTTATTATTCAAGGGCGCAAAGGCATGCACGGCGCTGCTGCTCTATTACCTGGTTTAGCCCTACACGGCGAGAAAGAGCGCTTCAGCCCTGCTGCTGAAGCAATTTTACGCGATGGTCAGGCGCTGAATTTGCTTTAGCGCGTGCCGCAAGATAAACAACTCGCCCCAGTATTATTATGTACGAAAGGCTTTTGCGCATGAATGGTGGAACTTTGGGGCGCAGGTCACTTATCCTGCCGAATTTCTTGTTATTAACTATTCACCTAGATCGCCATACAAGGACTTAGGTATAATGGTGAACTTTGTTGCCTAGGCCTAGGTCACGGGTCAGTGGGGAGGATGTTAAAAGATCAGTGAAAGAAAACAAATATAAACTCTCTTTATTTCATCAACTCGTAACCCCCAACACCAAAAACGGTAACATCCGTTACATATTTAAGCTACAAGTGACCATACTTCTTTTCTAGCGTCCCCACTCAATTCGCTCCAGAGTGTGTTACTTACACTATCCTTAAGCAACGGGATAAGCTTACTAATTCTATGTTTATTTTGGTCTACACTCCAACCTGGCATTGATGGCCCCAAAACTATGACAGTTGGCGCATCCTTCATACTTGAAAGTGACTGAAAATAATCATAAATGTTATATGAAGCCGATGGCTTTGCTCCTGTTAAAACCATACCTTCTGGTAAAATTATCGTTCCATCTTGGTGAATATTCGCAGCATCGCCAATCGCAACTTGTGCCACTGTCACCTGATTTAGGATACTTTCATAAACAGATATATCCGCATAAGGATTCACCGCAATGTTAATATAGTTCCATAAACTCCCTAATTCTTTTTGAAGATACTGCCACTCCTTAATATCAAGATTTCCTTGCAACAATGGCCACCATTTAGGCATCTGTTGGCTGGCTTCAGCGTCTTGTACGAGCTTACTGATAATTCCAACAGTTGCATCGATGGAATCTTTCCCATCAAGCACAAACCTTACGAGCGATGTTTCACCTTCAAAAACACCTAGATCAATGGAGGTTATATCTTCTATAGTAGCTTTATCAGTGCAAGCATTCAGACCTGTAATTAGAATTGGCATACGCCCACCTGAGCGCAACGAAGATGTTCCATCGCGAACAAATTCTTCAACTGACTGGTTACCTTGATAACCAAGAAACATCTCATGACTCCGTGACCAAGGGGCATTAATCTCGGACAAATATCGAGCCACGTTTATAGTATGCTCATAAGCATTTCCGCTTCTTTGGAAAAGAGCTTGGCAATAACCAAGGGCAGCCCCTGGAATTCCCATAAAGAAATCCCCTTCTCGTCGCTCAAGTGCCTTTACGCAATGCTTTCTCAAGCTATGGCATTGAAGCCCCACACCTAAATCCAAGCTTAATCGGTTTAGAGGTGCATTCTCTGCGATTGTGCATACCATAATAATTATCTTTCTACTTCCAACTTTTTGCTTTCATTTCTAACGGTTCAACTAATTTGTTAAAAAACAAAGCCATTAAGGCTATGATCATTATACCGACCAAGATTGCATTTACATCATACAGTCCTTCGGATAAAATGATCAAATAGCCAATGCCTGCACTTGATGAAATGAATTCACCAATGAAAGCCGCCATTAGAGCCATACTAATATTAATTCTCACGCCTGACAAGACCCAAACGAGCGAGCATGGAAAGACGATTTGACGATAAATCGTTTTCTTATCAGCGCCATATACTCTTGCCAGCACTATCAACTTTTCATCAGCTTGGCTCCCCCCTTCGTACGCCTGAGTTGCGGCCACAGCGAAGGTGATTAAAAAACCAAGGACTAGTTTAGATAAAATCCCAGTCCCAAACCAAAAAATCAAAACTGGTCCTAATGCAAATACTGGGATAGCCCCCAATACTATCAAATACGGGCGTGCGATTTGATGTAGCAAATGTGAAGACCAAAGAGAAACACCGAAGAGGGAGCCCAAAATCGTACCGAGGAGAAAGCCTGCTACCGCCTCAAACATAGTGATCCCGGTATGATATAGCAGGTTATGTTCAGCGTGCATTGAAACAAAAGCCTGAGCCATCCCAGAAGGAGAGCCAATAAAAAATTCTTTAGTAGGATCTATCGACACCATCAATTCCCAGACAACTAACAGCACGAGCAATGGCATTGCCTTGTATAAATTAATCAAATGTCTCGTCCTTCCAATAATATCTTCCGTATTCTGGCTGTTTCAGAAGATAACCTGTCCAATTGGAACCCCAATTTTAAACGTTCAGCTCTTGGAATGGATATCTCAATTTCCTCCAGAACTGTTGACGGTCGATCAGAAAGAATAATTATTGCATCCGCAAGTCGCAGGGCCTCATCTATGTCATGCGTAACCATGACTATGGTTTTATTTCCATTTGTTATATAATCGGAAAGGTCATTTTGTAATTGATAACGCATAACAAAATCCGAATTAGAAAATGGCTCATCGAGCAAAAGAATATCTGAATTGGCGACCATTGCCCTTACCAATGATAGTCGTTGCTGCATTCCTCCGCTCAAACTCCTAGGAAATTTATGCTCAAATTCGGCTAAGCCATACTTATCTAATAAAAATTTACAGTTCTCTTTCGCTTCGTTTGAGACGCTACCATTACCCACAGTCAAGCCAAATAATGCATTTTCAAGAACACTCTTCCATGGCATTAAAGTAGGTGTTTGAAACACAAATCCAAAAGTAGCGCTTGGATTTGGCATACGTATGATACCCTCTTGCGGTGCTAATTCACCTGCCAATAAGTTTAATATTGTAGATTTACCACATCCACTAGGCCCTAGAATAACTGTGATACCACCAACTTTTAAATGGCATGAAATTTTATGCAGCACTTCCAAATGAATAGATTTAACATTTTTTTGGATATATGTTTCATAACCAAAACTAACATTTTGAAAAACTATACTAGCCTGACATGGTTGCTGTACACTCATTAGAACCAGCCTAGGAATCGGGGTTTACCTGTAGCAGTTTCAGGGTAGTATTTTTTCATCACTTTTTTAGCAAAAGCCTCTCGTTTCATTACCCGATTACGCCTTTTATTAAACGTAAGACACCAAGCTAACAGATTTCCTAATCGGGTTTTGGAACTGTTAAACTGGTCAAAATTTTTCAAAATGAAAGGTACAGTAACAGTATACACAATACCAGTTAGAATACTTACTAATGAAAAGTCTTCACGTATATCCGACTCTAAATCTTGGAAACTGTAAATGGCAAGAAGTAAATGCACAAAAAAAAGGTACAGACAATATATACCAAACCAAATTTCTATCTTTCCAATTTGTCCCAATTTCGAGCGATCATTCTGCCACATAGGAACAAAATACACCTTAAACGAGAAGAAAAGGCCCACTAGAGCACAAATTACTACTATTACTTGATGAATTTTGTCAACAACAGAAGGGGGCTGGATGAGAAAAGGGACGAGTAGAAATTGGAGAGCATCGCAGAAAGCATCCTTAGATGCTCTGCTAAAGTCAATATTTATACAACCTATGATAATCAATAGAAATAAAGCAGAATATAACGCAAAATATCTCGGGCATGAAGACTGGTTCGATTGTGCCGTATTAACTGAACTCACTTTTTCGCTAGGATATATTCTTCCAAATCTCTCCCAAACTAAGGAAGATTGTATAATCTTATTCATAGTATTTACAATAGCACCAGCATCTTGTGCAGATTCATCCATAGTATTTACAATAGCACCAGCATCTTGTGCAGA
>JABABO010000185.1 GCA_014238195.1 Kordiimonadaceae bacterium
ATCCGCCAAGCCACCTGGAAAATGTAATGTTGCTTCAGAGGGTGTTTTATCGTCTACTTCAATCAGGTTAGCTGCGCATTTCCAACGGATTTCTACGCCGCGAAAGAGATAGGCTTTTGATCGAACCAATTTGTATAATCGGGCAGGGCGGAACTTTAATTTCTTGCCAAAGATTTCATGGTCAGGGAAAAAGGAAACAGTGGTCCCCCGTTTATTATTTACAGTGCCCAAGTCTTCAAGTTGGCTTGTTGTTTTACCGCGCCCGAAAGACTGCCGCCACATGTTTTTATCACGTGCCACTTCAACGATACACCATTCGCTTAAGGCGTTGACAACTGATATACCGACACCATGCAAGCCGCCCGATGTTGCATAGGCATCGGATGAAAATTTTCCCCCAGAATGCAAAGTGCTTAAGATAATTTCTAACGCTGATTTATCAGGATACTTGGGATGGGGATCTGTTGGTATACCACGACCATTGTCATTAATTGCCACAGAACCATCTTCATTAAGTGTCAGTGAAATGCGATTTGCATGACCCGCTACGGCTTCATCCATCGCATTATCTAGCACTTCTGCAACAAGATGATGTAGCGCAGATTCGTCAGTGCCGCCAATATACATTCCAGGCCGCTGCCGAACTGGTTCCAGTCCTTCCAGAACTTCGATATCCTTGGCTGAATAGTCTTTTTTTGTTTGTGTGACTTCGAACAGATCGCTCATATTTTCATCCATGAAATTCCTTTAAACTATATGGGTAAACGAGGCGTTACCTCGCGTCAAGCACTAGCTTAAGTCTCAATCAATGCGCTGTATCATCCTACTATATATGGTGATAATTATGTTACATGATAGTATATATTGTGGTATATTAACAAATTCCTATTTGAGTTGCTGGATTCTTGTAGTAGCTTAATATCCTATAAACGAAATGCGGATTAATGTGAGTGGACGACAGGTTAATGTTACGACAAATAAGTTAAATTTCGGGAGCAAGGCGATCATGGCTAATCAATTGCATATGTTGAAAAATATTTTTGGTAACACGCCTTATCGCGGCGCACAGGGTCATATCGCTGTGGGTGATCGATTTGAAGCTGTTAATCAAAAGCTTCCTGTTTGGATTGTTGAGCGCATTAGCACTGTTGCTAGCAGTCAGTTTCCATTAATCAGCATACGATGTGAGACAAAGCCTGATTTACAAAAAATCGTCTCGCAAGCAGTTTTAGAAGATGGCATTGCATTCAAGCCGATCGTGAATTAACCAACCATAAGCAACTGAACATTCATTACTCTAATCAAACAATGCGTCGATATCGGCTTGAGATTTTGTGTCTGACGCATTTTCTGGTTCTTGTGAGGTAACTTCCCCAGCATCCGTTGTATGTATTTTAGATAATCCATGGATAATCTGATTAAGTTTTGCAAGCAATCCTTGTGTTTGTTCCACCCGGTTACGAATTAATTGTGCCGCTTGTTCAGAGAGACCTCGATCAAGAACATTGACGGCTTTCAATCCTTGAACCGTTGCAGATATAACGGTGTCTAACTCTGCTTGAATATCTTGAAATGGGGCTTTGAAAGCATTGGGGGCTATCTCAAAAGCTTCAACAGCTAAATCAGTATCTTTGAAACCACTGTCGATAAAATGCTGTGCATAGGACTTAGGAGCCCAGTCATAGGTATCTTCAACTAAGTCAGGCATATCGGGAACCATTTCAAGCAACATTATGATTTCATTATAATGATTTAAATAATCAGTGGCTAGAAAGCTGGCACTATTGATATTTGCAGCATTTAGCAATGGCTGGAGTGCGCGTTGCTCTGCTGTATAGTCTATCTTCATTAGCTTTCAGTCCCAACCTAAACGAAAAAGTTAGCACTATCCTAGCCGGGATAAGTTTAAATAAGGATAAACGTCATACGGAAACCTAAGAGGCTAAAAGAAAACAGGGGCTCGTAAGGCCCCCGATTACCATAGGATTTTAGATAATTTCTTTACGCACTATAGTACATATCAAATTCAACAGGATGCGGTGTTAGCTCTAGGCGATTAACGTCAGCCCATTTTAGATCAAGGTATGCATCAATTTGATCGTCTGTGAACACATCACCTTTTTTCAAGAAGTCACGGTCTGCATTTAGGGCTTCAAGAGCTTCACGCAGACTTCCCGCAACCGTTGGAATGCCTTTTAGCTCTTCTGGTGGAAGGGCGTACAAGTCTTTATCCATAGCGTCGCCTGGATGGATTTTATTTTGAATTCCATCAAGACCAGCCATCAGCATTGCAGCAAAAGCAAGATAAGGGTTCGCCGTTGCATCAGGGAAGCGGACTTCCACGCGTTTCGCTTTAGCGCCAGAACCATAAGGGATACGACAGGAAGCAGAGCGGTTCCTAGCAGAATAAGCAAGCAGAACAGGGGCTTCAAAGCCCGGAGTTAAACGTTTATAGCTGTTTGTTGACGGGTTGGTGAAAGCATTAATCGCTTTGGCGTGTTTGATAATACCACCAATATAATAGAGTGCAGTTTCAGATAAATCAGCATAACCACCCCCTGCAAACAACGGGTTACCTTCTTTCCAGATTGACATATGTGTATGCATACCAGAACCGTTATCTTCGGCCACGGGTTTGGGCATAAATGTTGCTGTCTTGCCATATGTATGGGCGACCATATGTGTCACATATTTAAAAGCCTGCACATTATCTGCTGTTTGTGTCAGTGTTGAGAAAGTGATACCGAGCTCGTGTTGTGATGCGGCGACTTCATGATGATGCTTGTCCATTGGTAGACCAAGTTCTTTCATTACTTTTACCATATCACCGCGCAAGTCGCTGCAACTATCAACGGGTGCAACAGGGAAATATCCACCTTTAGCGCGGGGGCGGTGACCATAATTGCCTTCATCGTATGATTTATTGCTGTTGTAGGGGCCTTCAATATCATCAATTTGATAGCCAGCGCCGTTATAGCCAACATTAAATTTCACATCATCAAAGACGAAAAATTCTGGCTCAGGCCCAAAAAAGGCCGTGTCCCCAATCCCCGTGAATTTGAGATATTCCTCAGCTTTCTTGGCTGTGGAGCGTGGGTCACGGTCATAAGGCTGGCCTGTCAGAGGATCATGAATATCACAGTTAACAATCAATGTAACATCAGCAGAAAACGGATCAACAGTAACGTTGGAAAGATCAAGTTTCAGAACCATGTCAGATTCGTTAATAGTCTTCCAGCCAGAGATCGAGGATCCATCAAACATAATGCCATCGGACAGCATATCTTCATCCACAACATCAGCGCACATGGTCAGATGTTGCCATTTGCCTTTTGGGTCTGTAAAGCGTACATCAATCCATTCTGCTTCTAATTCGGTAACAAGTTTCAAAAAGTCTTCAACACTAAGATTAGAATATTTAGCCATAATTAGTTTTCCTTCTCATGCAGGTGATGCATTTCGCACCACTCGTTTTATTTTGATTTCGTTATTTACAGTAATGAATTGAAATTACTTACTTAAGTGTATGCTAAACTGCATCAGGGCCAGTTTCACCAGTTCTAATGCGAATTGCTTCTTCTATATTTGTAACAAAAATTTTGCCATCACCAATGCGGCCCGTATGAGCAGCCGTTTGTATGGCTTCTACAACGTTTTCCAATTGACTGTCATCGATAACGAGTTCAACTTTGACTTTCGGGACAAAATCGACAACATATTCAGCGCCGCGGTACAATTCTGTATGGCCTTTTTGACGGCCAAAGCCTTTTGATTCTGTAACCGTAATGCCCGAAATTCCCACATCATGTAACGCTTCTTTTACTTCATCAAGCTTGAAAGGCTTAATGATTGCTTCAATCTTCTTCATAATAATGCCTACCGTTTATCTTATTGCCTCATACTTGCCAAAGGCGTTCGTTGCTTTTTTAGCAGGAGTCGTGCCAGTTTGTTTAAAACTGTTCTGTTCATTGGAAAACATACTGATTTTTTGATCCCATACATGAAAACGATTAAATCTGAACCATTAGGGTGACTAAATTTTGAGCATTTGCTGGATTTATGAGCACTAAAATTGAAGCTATAAAAACTTTGCATCCCAATATAAAAAATATGGAAGGCATAAAATCACCGGAAAATTATAAAACGCGCTTGACGAAGATAGTGGCTAGGGATTAAACAAGCTTTCTCAGATGTTACGGCGGGTATAGCTCAGTTGGTTAGAGCACCAGATTGTGATTCTGGGGGTCGCCGGTTCGAGACCGGTTACTCGCCCCATCATCTGACAGACTTCAAAATCTGGCAGACTTCAAAATTTACACATTTCTTTGCATACATAATTGCTTTGGAATGACGCTTTCGCGGTTTCAATCTTTTTTCAGCCTTGCTAATCCTTTGATAATCTGAAAAAATTATCATTCGGACCTTAATTTGGTCTAATTAAATTGATCTTAGGCACAGGGAATATCCATATGGGGCTGACCAAATGGGAATTGTAAGCGGTAATTATCTTTCACGGATTGGCCACACGCTCTTAACGCCAACTGAGATGAGTCATGCAGATTCTGCCTCAGTTTCAAAGCAATTATCATCCGCTGATTTGATGGAAAATGCAGGGCGTGCTGTTGCTGAAGCTACGGTGGAATTAATCGGTAAACCTTTAGAGGTGAGTGGCGATATTGTCATCATCTGTGGAATCGGCGGGAATGGGGGTGATGGATTCGTAGCAGCTCGTTTTCTGCATGAGTGGGGGTATCCTGTCACGTTAATGCTTCATGGACCTGTTAAAAAACTGAAAAAAGATACAGCACTTATGGCCGAGCGCTGGGATGGGCCAATTCCACCTATTGACATGCTAACATTACGATCAGCTGGGGTTATTATTGATGCCATATATGGTGCTGGTCTTTCACGATCATTGGATGCTGAAACGACAGAGATCATAGAGTGTGCTAATGCAGCTGAGGCATACAGAATAGCGATTGATCTTCCTAGCGGGCTTGACGGTAAAACAGGTGTTCCATATGGCACATGTTTTCAAGCTGATACAACGATTACCTTCTTTTTGAAGAAACCTGGACATATGATTACTCCTGGTCGCTTTTATTGCGGTGGCTACGATAGTATTATGATTGCAGATATAGGTATTAAGCCTGCGGTGCTTAATGAAATAAAACCAAAGCTCTTTGAAAATTGTCCTTTGTTATGGAGCCATCAATACCCCGATATTGCCCCTTTTTATCACAAATATGATCGGGGACATGCGCTTGTTTTAGGCGGACAGGAACCTACACTTGGCGCATCGCGGCTTTCTAGTCTTGCGGCAATTCGTGCGGGTGCTGGCTTAGTAACCTTAGCTGCGCCTACCGCAACATATCATGTGCAAGCGACTGCCTTGACAGATGTCATGGTTCGCAAATTTGACAGCAATTTTGGTTTTACTGGTATGCTTAGTGATAGTCGCATAACATGTGCGCTTTTAGGCCCAGGTGCTGGAGTTGGTGAAAAAACAGCAAATCTTGTGCTTGAAGTTGCCGCGATGGGCAAACGCATGGTCCTTGATGCTGACGCGCTGACGAGCATAGCTCGTAAGGTTGACAGCTTGCGCCTTAAAAAGAAAGCTGATGTTGTGCTGACACCCCATGAAGGGGAATTTGCGCGTTTGTTTCCAGATATTTACCTGACACCTGACCGGATAGAAGCTGTAGGAAAAGCAGCTGAGCGATCTGATTGTGTTATTGCCCTTAAGGGCACAACAACAATTGTCGCATCACCTGATGGACGTGTTTCCATCGCAGCAAATGCACCGTCTTGGCTCGCTGTGGCGGGAACTGGGGACGTGTTATCCGGCATAATTGCTAGTTTGCTGGCGCAAGGAATGCCTACTTTTGAAGCAGTATCTGCTGGGGTCTGGCTACATGGGGAAGCGGGTATGAAGGCAGGAAAGGGTTTAATCGCTTCAGATCTGCTAAAAAGCTTGCAACAGGTCTTGCCATAGGGTGGCTTTGACAACTGCGATTCAAAGTTCCAGTATTTGGACATGCTAGAAATCTGATTGTCATCAACGTGTTTGCTTGTGAAGAACGGCACCTTTGGTTTGAGCATTAAAAATGAAGTTGAAACGCATAATCCTAGCTATTCAATCGGCAAATTCCACTCTTGCGAAAGTGCAAATGCAATGGCAGTTAAGTTGGGATCAATGAGTGATCTGAAAAAATAAAGCTCAATAGTGAAAAAAAGAGTGCTTGTCCTGCTTCTTGACTATATACACATGGTAACAATTCGTTTGCACCTTTGTACCAAGGTTTGCAGGAAAAGAAAAAGCGGAAGATAGGTAGATTACAAAATGACAAACCAACCACGCTTTAAAAGGATATTACTCAAGCTATCAGGTGAAGCCCTGATGGGTAATATGGCCTTCGGTATTGACCCGGAAACGGTTGACCGGGTGGCTGGCGAAATCAAACGTGCCCGTGCGATTGGTGCCGAGGTTTGTGTCGTCGTCGGGGGTGGAAATATTTTTCGTGGCCTTAAAGGTGCTGCTGAGGGCCTTGACCGGTCCACGGCTGATTATATGGGAATGCTGGCGACCGTAATGAATGCCCTTGCCGTACAAAATTCCCTAGAACGTCTTGGTGTTGACACCCGCGTTTTATCAGCGATCCCGATGGCAAGCGTTTCAGAACCCTATATTCGCCGCCGCGCTGTTAGGCATCTTGAAAAAGGTCGCGTAGTAATTTTTGCAGCTGGTACAGGGAACCCTTATTTTACAACGGATACAGCAGCGGCACTTCGGGCCGCAGAAATGAACTGTAATGCGCTTCTTAAAGGCACACAGGTTGACGGTATTTACAGTGCGGACCCCAAAATAGACCCAAATGCGACACGATACGCAACGCTTAGCTATATGGATGTTTTGCGTCAAGACCTAAAGGTCATGGATGCATCTGCTATTTCGCTAAGCCGTGAAAATAATATTCCGATTGTGGTCTTCTCAATTCAAGAAGAAAATGAATTGATGAATGTGCTACAAGGTGGCGGGACTTGTACAATCGTAGGCAAGGAGATGAAGAATGAGTAATGATATTGATTTAGATGATATTGAACGCCGAATGAAAGGCGCTGTCGAAGCGCTAAGACATGAATTTGCGGGCCTGCGCACTGGTCGCGCTAATACAAGTATGCTGGACCCTGTTATGGTCGATGTATATGGGGCGAGCATGCCACTTAACCAAGTAGGGACGGTATCGGTGCCAGAACCTAGAATGCTGTCTGTGCAAGTATGGGACAAAGCAAATGCTTCCGCTGTTGAAAAGTCAATTCGCAATGCAGGCCTTGGCTTAAACCCTATGTTAGATGGCCAGCTGGTGCGTATTCCTATACCTGAATTAAACGAAGAACGCCGTAGGGAGCTTTCCAAAGTCGCAGCAAAATACAGCGAGCAAGCCCGTATTGCTGTACGTAATGTTAGACGTGATGGCATGGACACCCTAAAACGTATGGAAAAAGAGAAGTCAATTGGTGAAGACGAGCACAAAATGTATGCCGACGAAGTTCAGGAACTAACGGATAAATTTGTTTCTGAAATTGACAGCGCTTTACAAACAAAAGAAAAAGAAATTATGCAAGTTTAGACGACTTTGCCCTCGTATAAAAATTGTGTTCATCATAACGCCTCTAGGACCCTTATGGAAAGTAACGCACATCCCATACCCTTTGATTTGCAAAAAGCAGATATTAAAGGTCAGCTGCCAAAGCATATCGCAATTATTATGGATGGAAATGGCCGATGGGCCAGCGAGCATAGCTTAACACGCTCTGCGGGTCATAAACGTGGTGTTGAAGCAGTCCGCAGCGCTGTGACAGGTGCAGCAGAAATCGGCATAGCTTACCTAACACTTTATGCGTTTTCTTCTGAAAATTGGGCTAGACCTGTAGAAGAAGTCAATGACTTGATGGGTTTGCTAAGACTATACTTAAGCCGTGAAATTAAGACTCTTGACGAAAAAAACGTAAAATTAAAAGTAATTGGACGCAGGACAGGCCTTGCGAATGATATTTTAGCGATGATAGCAAAGGCAGAGGAGCGCACAGTCAATAATACGGGCCTGACACTGATCATCGCCCTAAATTATGGCGCGCGCCAAGAAATAATTGATTGCACGAAAAAAATAGTGAAACAAGTGGCTGAAAGCTCTCTACATCCTGATGAAATAGATGAAAAAGTTTTTGAGAATAATCTTGAAACGGCGGGTATTCCAGACCCTGACCTTTTGATCAGAACATCAGGTGAAGTGCGTTTGTCAAATTTTTTGTTATGGCAACTGGCTTATACCGAGTTTTGCTTTCTTGATCTCTATTGGCCTGACTTCACAAAAGATACACTGCTAAATGCAATCCATGACTATCTGGGTCGCAGTAGGCGTTATGGCGCAAGACCATAGTGCAATGTGTTTTAACAGCAATATTAATTATACAAAGGCAGGCATATGCCACTGGGTCTAACGGATAATTTGTTCAAGCGCATCATTGCTGCATTGATCCTAGTGCCACCTGTTGTCTATATGATTTATGCAGGTGGGGTTTGGTTTTATGCCTTATTAGCTGTTGGCCTTATTCCTATGTGCTTAGAATGGTGTGCTTTAACAAAACTCCCCACTAAAATTTATGGTATAAATTTAGTAATATTTATTTATATGGCTGCTTACCTTGGCTTGTTTCAGGGATATGCGACCTTTGTGTTTCTGACCTTACTGGCTTTAAGCCTAGTTGGGCATGTCCTGAAACATAAACAAGCATTTGGATGGTGGCTGCTGGGGACTGGTTATGTTGGCTTAACTGTTATATCCCTTGGCTGGCTGCGCGGGCAAGAAGAGGGGGCTTTGCTTGTATTCTGGGTTTTTCTGGTTACATGGGCAACCGATGTGGGCGGTTACTTTTTTGGTAAAGCTATTGGGGGACCAAAAATGGCCCCTATAATAAGCCCAAATAAAACTTGGTCGGGTCTTTTTGGCGGTATGGCTTTAAGCGGCGTTGTGTCTTTGGTAATAACATTAACTTTTGATTGGCATGATCCCATAACGATTGCTGTATTGTCTGGCTTGGTTGCAGTGCTATCCCAATTGGGGGATTTGTATGAAAGTGCGATTAAACGCAGCTTCAATCAAAAAGACTCAGGTGTTCTTATTCCGGGGCACGGCGGAATACTTGACCGTGTTGATGGTTTGGTTTTTACTACACCAACTGTTGCCATAGTAGTATATTATCTTAGCACTTCGGGTATCTAGCATGGGTGAAGATGTGACTGATCAAAAGACTATACGATCAATCTGCTTGTTAGGCGCAACAGGTTCAATCGGCAAAAGCACACTTGATCTTGTGCGTCGCAACCCAGACAAATACCAAGTGACAGCACTTACCGCGAACGTGAACGCCCAGGAATTGGCGAGGCTGTCCCTTGAATTTAAGCCGGCTGTTGTCGCGCTGGCTAACGAAAATAAAGCCGATATCTTGCGTGATCAGTTACAAG
>JABABO010000056.1 GCA_014238195.1 Kordiimonadaceae bacterium
GTATACCCATTGCTAGCAGTAAAGCGTCAGCAATGTCCATAACAGGACCAAGCGCCATCGCTGATCCAATGATCAAGACGCTTAGATATGATATTTTAAAGGCTAAATCAGCCCTAGCATTGTCCCCGAATAGATACAGGAATGAACGCTGACCATAATAGAACCACGTTATACTGGTCGAGAAGGCAAACAACATCACAGCAATGGTGAGAATATATGGGAACCAACTTACAACACTACCAAATGCACGGGATGTTAGGGCAATGCCTTCACCTGTTCCTGTGGCGTTCGGGTCGTAGGAGCCTGTCACAATAATCACAAGGGCTGTAATAGTGCAAATAACCACTGTATCGATAAATGGCTCTAGCAAGGCAACTAAGCCTTCGGCGACTGGTTCGCGGGTTTTCGCAGCTGAGTGCGCGATTGACGCTGAACCTAAGCCTGCTTCATTAGAGAAGCTGGCACGGCGTAGACCTTGAATCAGCACA
Organism: Kordiimonadaceae bacterium; assembly: GCA_014238195.1. Taxonomy (GTDB): domain Bacteria; phylum Pseudomonadota; class Alphaproteobacteria; order Sphingomonadales; family Kordiimonadaceae; genus JABABO01. The sequence goes on from JABABO010000056.1 coordinate 489, forward strand.
CCGATAATACCACCCTGTACGCCCTCTGGGCTGAAAGCACCTACAAAAATTTGTCCGAAGGCCCCCGGAATTTCCCCTGCATGGCTGAAAATTACGATCAGTGATGTTGTGATATAAATGAAGGCCATGAAAGGCACCAAAATCTCGGTGACGTGTGTGATTTGGCGAATGCCCCCGATAATAACAAGCCCGACTAGGGCAGCAAAGGCAATCCCAAATATCCATGTGCGACCATAGAAAAAACTTTCAGCACCGCCCGTAAAGGCAACAATTTCGTTCGTGAATTGGGTCGAAGATTGGTTGACTTGGAACAAGGCGCCGGCACCATATGCGCCGCCAATACAAATAACAGCAGCTAAAACAGCTAAAAACTTGCCAAGATTTGGCATATTGCGCTTGGCTAGCCCTTTTGATAAATAATACATAGGCCCGCCAGAAACGACACCATGTTCGTCAATTTCGCGGTATTTGAGGCCAAGGGTACATTCAACAAATTTGCTGGTCATACCGAAAAGGCCAGCAACGATCATCCAAAAAGTAGCCCCGGGACCACCAATAGAAACTGCAATGGCAACCCCAGCTATATTCCCAAGTCCCACTGTGCCAGATACCGCAGCCGTTAAAGCCTGAAAGTGTGTGACTTCGCCAGGATCATTTTCATCATCATATTTGCCTGAAACAATCCGTAAAGACTGGCGGACACCCCATAAATTCACGCCGCGCATATAAAATGTGAAATAGATAGCGCCACCGATGAGCCAGACAGCAATGAAGGGCAAGCCTGGGGCATCCTTAATCAGCCAATCCATCGGGATCGGGAAAAATACGATAGCAGCGACCACTTCGCTGATCGGTGTCATGATTATATTCACCCGTTCAGCAAAAGTGGTTGTTTCTTGCGCATAAGCGGCATGAGATGTCGTGAAAATAAGGGCTATCATCGCCCATAATTTATGCATAATTTATCCCCAGAATTTCTAAAAATATTACCAAAAATATTAAAGGCCAGAATTTCAATTAGTATGAATAGTTAAGTGACCAATGTATTTAGGTGTTATGTCCCTGTTCCCTTGTGTAATCACAATATAGCGAGGCATGCTAGACAATATCTATCATATACTCAATGGCGAATCTGCATTTAAAGCAGAAATATAGCGAGACCAATAAATAATGATTTCATTATTCATTGATAAGTCGAACCGATACAAATACTTATAGCCAAATAAGGGGATCAAAATTCACTGCAATTGGCTATAGAGTAATTTTTGAGGTACAAGCTTGGAATTAGCATTAGGTAAAAAAAAGGCAGTGACCAATGCCACTGCCAAGTTTGGGTAGATTGCGAGTATATTTAGCCGCCAAGTTTATGAGAACCACGACCAAATTCTGGATAGGCTTCAAGACCAAGTTCAGACAAGTCCGATCCACGATCTTCATCTTCGGCTGATAAACGAATACCAAGTGTCTTATCTAAAAAGAACCAAACAATGCCACTGGCTAGTGACACGAATAAGCCAATGGCTATAATCCCAGTTGCTTGAGTGATGAAATTAGTATCAGGATTGGTAAATGGTACAGCAAGTGTGCCCCAAATACCGCAGACCAGATGGACACTAATTGCCCCAACAACATCATCGATTTTAAATTTGTCAAGTAATGGAACTGCTACAACAACAAGCGTGCCACCAACAGCTCCGATGAGTGCTGCAATGCCCGGGGTAGGGGTATCTGGGCCTGCGGTGATGGAAACAAGTCCCGCGAGGGCACCATTAAGAACCATCGACAAATCAACTTTTTTATACAGTAATTTTGTTGCGGCAACCGCTGCAATGACACCGCCAGCAGCAGCCATATTTGTATTGATAAAAATATTCGCAATCGCAATAATATCCGCCGCTGAACCCATTGCTAGCTGTGACGCGCCGTTAAATCCGAACCAGCCGAACCAAAGGATAAATGTACCCAGTGTGGCAAGGGGCAGATTAGACCCAGGCATAGGCCGCACGTCCCCATTTGCTGCGTAACGTCCTAATCGTGGCCCCAGAATGATGGCACCAACAAGGGCCGCCCAGCCCCCAGTACTATGAACAAGTGTTGATCCTGCAAAGTCGTAAAAACCCGCTGCTGATAACCAGCCGCCGCCCCACTGCCATGCTGCTTGGATTGGATAAATGGCCGCCGCGAGCACAGCCGTAAAAATCAAAAATGGAAAAAGTTTAATGCGTTCCGCAACTGTGCCAGAAACAATAGATGCTGTTGTTGCAACAAAAACCATTTGGAAGAAAAAGTCCGAGGATGCTGAGTAACCACCATCGAAATTTGCAGTTGAAGCTAATGCCGCCGTATCATCAGCAGCCCAAAAGGCAAAGCTGCCAATAAAGCCACCTTCGGCTACGTCGTACAATACGTTATAACCGCACAGTAAAAACATAAGGCAAGCAACTGAATAAAGGGCGACATTCTTTACACAGATATCGCTAACATTTTTTGTGCGGACTAAGCCAGCTTCCAGCATAGTAAAGCCAGCCGCCATGAACATAACAAGAAAGCCCCCAATTAAAAAAAGGAGGCTATTAAAGATATAAGCTGATTCGCTTGATACGTCAGCAAACGCAGCCGTTGATAAAAAGGGTATAAGGGCAGATGCAGCAAAGGCTTTGACCGCATAAGGTTTTAATATTTTAAATGTAGTTTTCATGGAGTGTCTCCTAAAGGGCATTGCTATCGGTTTCGCCAGTGCGAATCCGCACGACTTGGGCTAGGTCAAGTACAAATATTTTGCCATCACCGATTTGTTCAGTGCGTGCTGCGTTCGTGACAGCTTCAATCGCTTGGTCGATAACATTGTCATCAAGCGCGACTTCAATTTTCACTTTGGGTAAGAAATGGACTTCATATTCAGCCCCACGGTAAATTTCTTTTTGGCCTTTTTGGCGGCCATAGCCTTGGACTTCGGATACTGTCATACCGCTGACTCCTATGTCACTAAGGGCTTCCCTTACGGTGTCTATCCGATGCGGCTTCACAATGGCGATAAGATACTTCATGCTAGCTCCTTTAATTAGATGAGCCTATAAATGCATAAGGTATGCCAAGGTTATAAGTGACTGAAATATATGGATAATAATAGCTTTTAGGGGGTAAGCGCTTAACATTAATGCTCAATAAATAAGCAATGCTTAAAATTTAGGCAAAAATGAGTTTATATTATGACTGATTACGTAAATTATGACACCATGTATGATGCACGAGTAAAAGGCGTCTTGTATCGATTTAAAATCCGATGGTAAATTCAGCATACATGACACGTCCACGAACATCATGCACATTGGCATCATACCCTGGGCGAACACCGACACCTAACGTAGGTGGTTTTTTATCAAAAGCATTATTCATACCTATGGAGACATTTGTGTTATCCGCATTGAATATTTCACCCATATTATAGGCGTATCTGAGGTCAAGTGATGCCCACTTTTCGACATGAGTGCCGTCACCAACTTGGTCGTTATCGTAGCTAGAAATATATCTCATGACAGCATTTGCGCTATGGCTTTGTTTTTGCCAAGCTAGTCGTAGATTTCCGCGCCAGCGAGGAACCGATGAAAAGGGGTTGGTGAAATTGCGGCTTCCTGCACCGTCAAATTTGGCCCCTTCGATAAGCTCGACATTAAAACTTTTAACATACGAAAGCGAGCCATTGATCTGGAACACACCAAAATCGGTTTCATCAAAATCATACCCAAAGTTAAAGTCCAGCCCATCTGTCACTAATTTACCCGTGTTGATAAACGACAGATTAACACCAATTAATTGACCAGCAGGGTCCCGAATTACTCGCGGGTCGTTTGCAAGGCCGTCCGCACAATCTGCGGTCACGACATCTTGGGCTTCACCGTCTGGGCGGATTAAATCGGTATAATTATAATGCCAGTAATCGGCAGCTACTCTGAAATTTCCAACATTATACATAACACCACCATTGACATTCTTGGCGGTTAAGGGCCGCAAGTTATCGGACCCACTGACATTAACGATCAAAAGGTTCACCACAGAGCCAGCGCTACAATCACCGATCCCGCCAGCTGGGTCATCAAGAAAGGATGAGGATGTTGAACTTGATTGTTGTCGAACACTTGGGGTTTGAAATGATGTTCCATATGTCATACGGACGGCAAGACTAGGTGAAACTTGCCAACGGGCAGAAACTTTAGGGTCAGATGTTTGCGCACCGCTACTAAAATCTTCATGCCGCGCAGCTAAAGAAACTTCTAAGCCATCAAATACTGGTAGAAGTAGCTCAGCAAACGCAGCCTTAACACTGTTGTCGCCAGCGATGGAAAGTGGTTGCGTCTCAGGGTCACTAGCACCACCAGTTGCCCAGAGTGGGTCATTTAATTCAGTATAAACTTCTTTTCTGTATTGGCCCCCGAAGGCAGCACCGATAGGCCCGCCTGAAAGCTCAAACAAATCACCTGCGATAACTGCGTCTAGGACTTCTTGGGTTGATGTTGTCTGAAAACGCTCTCTGTGGTGCCATGTAGCAAAATCATTTCTGTCCAAAACCGCAACGCTTACACCGTCCTTTGGGGAAACAAGTGTAGGATCAGTAACCCGCGTACCAAATGGGTTATAGGTGCCTGCCGCTAGCGATGAATTCAGTGCCGAAGCAACATACTCATACGCCGTTAGAAGGTTCCGTTCAGCACGGTTATATACATAAGAAACATCAGCATACCAGTTTTCACTCAAAGTGACTTTAACACCAGTTAAGGCGCGAAAATAGTTATAAGTATATTCACGATCAAATTCCGAACCTTCCCCCATAAATTCCGCACCAAGTGGACGGCAGAGACATGTTAGGTCAACCCCTTCATGTATGCTATTATCCCAATTATCAGCGCCAATGTATTCCAGCCCACTAGCGCCGTCATCAACGTAAAAATTGAATGGATGATCCCCTAGGATCAGTAAGCGACCGCCAGCATCGCCGTTGCCAAATAGGTTAGAGCCTTGAGTCCGCAAGACTTTGTTATGGGAAAAGCTTAATTCTGTGTAAAAATTAACAGTCTCAGATACTTCATACTCCGCTTCAAGAAATACTTGCAAGCGCGATTCTTCAGGGATGATTGAAACTTGATCTTGGAAACTAATACGGCAAAAGTCGCCAATTTTTAAGCCTCCTGCGGCCTCACAATCTGGGTCAACACTTGACGTACCTATGGTCCCTAAATAAGTGCCATCTGTGTCTAACACCGCTTGAATATAGGCACCAGGCGAACCAGAACTGGACGTCATACCTGATATTCCTGATGGTGACGTATATAAATCACCAATTCTGGTTCTTACCCAATTAAAGTCAGAACGGTCATTGCGAGTCTGTTGGTGGACATTGGCATATACATTTACACGGCCACGCTCACCCTGAGCACCGATAGCTGCACCGATATTCCATTGATCATTAGACGCTGAACTGGCACGGCCTGTGATCTCGAAGCCCTCAAAACTTTTTCGGGTGATTATGTTTACGACCCCTGCAACAGCTTCTGAACCATATGTGGTTGACGCGCCGTCCGTTTGAACGTCAATGCGTTCAACCATATTTAATGGCAATTGATTGATATCAAAAAATTGATTACCGTTACCATCAGCTGTGGCTGATTTCCCGCCGCGTTTCCCATTTATCAGCGTTAGCGTTGAACCAGCCCCTAGGCCGCGCAGATTAAACTGACTTGTGCCTATAAGATTGCCTGCCTCCTGTGTAATAAATGAGCCTGTATTCGCAGTTAGAAATTTCGCAATATCCAGAATGTTCGAAGCCCCCTCGGCTTTGAAATCATCTCTGTTAATGACTTTAATTGGCACACGGGTTTCATAGCCAGATCGCCGTATATGTGAACCAGTTACGATGACTTCCTCAATGGTGTCATTCTCTGTATTTAGTCCCTGAGCAGCGACCCCATATCCAGAGCATAAAATTAAAGCGGAGCTTGAGAGCAACGCCCCAACCTTTGCTGATCTATTCATGATACTTGTCATGATTTTCCTTTAATATACTGCGATTACTAACGTTTCAAATTCTGAATGAATGCGCAGACTTCGTATAAATTATTTGAAATGGATTTCAACATTTAACTTTTGCTTGGCAACCAAAGGGCAATCTCAGGCCAAATTAGCACACACAAAAGCCCAATCAATTGTAATATAACGAATGGGATAATGCCTTTGTAAATATGTTTAAGCCGCACCCCATCAGGTGCCGCCCCTTTGATATAAAACAGTGCAAATCCAAAAGGGGGTGTTAAAAAGCTAGTTTGTAAATTAACAGCCATCAGAACCGCAAACCATGCCACCACTAAATTAGGATGTGTGATGTGATTGCCAAAATCCAAACTCGTAATAATAGGGGCAAAAACAGGCAAAATAATGAGGGTGATTTCGATCCAATCAAAGAAAAAACCTAGTATAAAAACAGTGATCATCAGTGTTGTTAAAACGAACCAAGGGCTAACCCCCGAAGCTTGAATGAAATCGATAATCAAATGATGCCCACCCAGCAGGGTAAAAACATAACTGAAGGCGGTTGCCCCAACAAAAAGCGTAAATATCATAGCTGTGGTAAGCGCTGTGCTTTCGGTTACGTCTTTTAAAATTTTGAAGTTTAAGCGTTTACGGGCGAGCGCAAGCATTAAAGCGCACAGTGCACCAACACCGCTTGCTTCAGTCGGTGTGGCAAGCCCGCCGAATATGGACCCAAGAACAGCTAGAATCAAAAGGATGGGCGGTATAAAACTGCCAGCGAGCTGCTTTATCGACGGCGCATTATCTATCACATCTTGTTTCGTGCTGACAGGGGGAGCAATCCCTGGTTTTAGGCGCGTAACACCATAAATGTATAACAGATAAAGCGCAGCCAGTAGCAGGCTAGGCATAATCGCTGCTTTAAATAATGTGCCAGCAGATGTTGCAAGCAGGTCAGCCATAACCACGAGCATGATTGAAGGCGGTAACAATATACCAAGCGTGCCAGAGGCCGCAATAGTGCCAGCGGCTAAAGATTTATCATAGCCTTTATCTAACATGACAGGGAGGGCAAGAAGCGTCATCATTACAACACTTGCACCAATAATACCCGTTGTTGCGGCAAGGATAACCCCCAGCAAGGTGACACTTAAGGCTAAACCACCAGAAACACGGCGCGTTAAATATTGTAAACTGGTCAGCAGATCATGAGCAATGCCGCTTTTTTCGAGCATTGTTCCCATAAAAATAAACATGGGGATCGCCACAAGCATTAATTTTGAAACAACACCCCCAAAAATTCGGTTTACGACCAGATAAAAACTATTTGGGCTCTCTAAGCCCGTTAGAACGACCAACAGCCAAAAAAATAGTCCAACACCACCTAGAATAAAAGCTACAGGAAAGCCCGTAAACAACAAGGGTGTGAGCACTGCAAACATCAGCAGAGGCAGGATTTCAATCAGCGTTTCGCTCATATCTTATTGTTTCCTACGCGATTTTTTGGCTCAATTAAGTGGATGCTTTCGGGAGTTGCCATATATCCACTGAGATACAATATGCAGTCCAAAAGGCGTGCAATACCTGCAAGTACCAAACTGATAAGCCCCGCAACCATAACATATTTAATGATCCACCGAGCCCCCAGCCCCGTTAACGATGGTGATGCTTCATTATAGCTGAAGCTTGTCGCGGCATAATCAAGCGCAAAATATAGGGTGACAGACACATAAGGAATGAGAAAGAAAAGGCAGCCTAGTAGCTCCAGCCAAATTTTTGATCGTGACTTTAAACGGTCAGACAATAATTCAATACGGACGTGTGTGCCATGCACAAAGGCCCAGCCCATGCACATTAAAAACAGGCCGCCATGCAAATGCCACTCTAATTCCTGCAGGCGAGTTGAACCGATCACAAACCAATGCCTTAATGTAACATCCAGCACAATTGTCAGCATCAGGGCAATGGCTAACCATGCCGAGGCTTTCCCAGCCCAAGTAACAATCGTTTTTAAGGCATTGGATAAAACGATCAGTTTTTCCATATTAATTGCTATCAGGCTTGCGGGATCCAACATAACCAAGTTGTTCCCAGACAGCATAATTTTTCCGAAAAGTCTTTAAGGAAGTCCAAGTTTTTGCAAATTCTTCGTCTTGTGCACTCAGGTCATCAGCCACTTCGTGCCATGCAGCTTCAAGGGCATCTAATATCTCAGGTGACCAGCTATGCAGATTTACGCCTTTATTTTTTAGGGATTGAATGGCTGCTGCTTGCAACGCTTCCCCTTCACTTAGGCCGTAACGGATATTATTACTGCAAGCCGCTTCAATTTGGACTTGCTGAGTTTTGGACAGACTTTGCCATTTTTCTAAGTTAAAAATCAGCTCAAAAAATGTTGCTTGTTGATGCCAACCCGGAAAATAATAGTGGCTGGCAACTTCATAAAATCCCATGCGTTCATCGACGGCTGGCATAGAATATTCAGTTGCGTCAATGGTCCCTAATTCAAGGGCTTGATAGATTTCGCCGCCGACAATCAATTGGGGTGCTGCTCCTAATTTTTCAAGGACTTTGCCACCAAGACCAAAGAAGCGGATTTTAAGACCCTTGAGGTCATCAACCGTTTTGATTTCCTTCTTAAACCATCCCGATGCTTCTGGTGGACTGACACCACAGATCAGACCATGAACATTATGTTGGTGATAAAGGTTTTCAAATATTTCGCGCCCACCACCATAGTCAAACCATGATAGATATTCAGCAGCGCGAGGGCCGAATGGGACAGCGGAAAATAATTGCAGTGCTGGTATTTTTCCTGCCCAAAAGCCAGAAGAAGACCATCCTGCTTCAATTGCACCTACGCTAACAGCGTCAAATGTTTCAAGGGGTGGGGTTAAGGCACCAGGTTCATGAAAATCAAGCTTGACGGACCCTTCAGTGATTTCATCAATGACAGTAACAAGGCGGGTGCCCATCGTACCCACGACGAGAAGGCTAGAGGGGTATATACTGGTAAGGCGCCATGATACAGGCTTGGAAGCAGTATCATCAGTCGCTTTAGCATCTTGATTTTGTGTGTCTGGTGCTTGTGAACAAGCCGCAACAGCCAGCGTTGCAGCCACTGTAACACAGACAAAGGTGCGTAAATTTTTTTTCATGATATTTAATTAAACCTTTTTAACGACTGGGAAAGTAGAACATAAAGCTTACCCATGTCGGACGAAATTAATGTCACTGAAAGGGCGCTTCCACGATCCCCAAACGAGGCCCGTTCCATCATGCCTTCAAAATCACGGAAGTAACGACTAACAGTTTCTTTGAACTCTTTATCATGTTTGTATTTCTCTGCGATAATTTTTTTTGCTCTTTTGTCTACTATTTTGACCGTGCGGCGCATAAACAATGATTTATCACCTTTTAGATAGCTATCCCACGCACTGTCTGGCAGGTCTAAAGCTAAATATTTATGTATATCTATGGCGGACGACTGTAAGCTTTCTTGCAGCAAATGTGCAGATTTTGCGAAGTCATTCTTGCTGGCAGTGGCTAAGCGTTCTTCAACCATCGCTGTGCGATTGATAAAGTCTTCGGCCCTTGTGGCAAGTTCTTTGGCCTCATTTTCAAGCTTGTGCACAAGTGACAACCCTTCATCACCAGCCAAGGAAGCTGTTTGAACAAAATGATGCAAAACGTGGTCAAGTGTTTCGCGCATGTCTTCACGCAGAAAATTTATATGGCGGTTGGCTTCTGTACTGAGATCAGCCATTGAAGTGCTAAGCGCCCCCGTCGCGTCACTGACGGCTTGCTGCATGCTAGTTTGGGCGCGTGATGTTTCATCAAAAAGTGTTTGGCTGGCATTATCCAACTGGTTAGACACATGTGTCACATTTTCATTCAGTCGTGCTGCTTGGTCTGCCATGTGATCTGTCGCTGTGTTAAGTTCTTTGACAACACCGTCAGCTTCTGTGCGTAAATGTGTTCGTTCACTGGCAAAAGCTGTGGAAGCACGGCTTAAGGCGTTTTCTGCATCAGTTAACTCAGCCTGTAAATTCTGTGTTTCATGGCTAAGTTCATTCTTGCTATTTGTTAAAGCGTTCACACTTGATACTGATGTTTCGCTCAGTTGTTCAACTGATTGGGTTAGCGCGATTGTTTGGTGGGACATATCGCTATGTATTTCAGACGCTTGTGTTTTTAAATTTTCTGATTGCTCGCTAAATTGTTCTGCAGCGCCCAAAACATGCGAAATAGCCTGACTAGCCGTAGTACTCAGGACATCACGTTGCTTTACTAAACCCTCCTCTAGGGTTTCTAATTTCTCATGCGTTTCTATAAGGGCTTGGTTTAAGCTACTGCTTTGCTCTCCGATACGCACTTGTGCGCTTTGAAGGGTTGTTTCGGTCATAAGGGATGTTTCCTGTAATCCCGAAATGTCTGCGGACATGTCCCCCACGGTTTCATTTATACGATCAAACACTGTGTCGCTTGTATTCGCCAGCTCTTCTATCTGTTCCTCGACATTGGTGCGAAGTTGCCTAATATGTTGGATTGTGCGCTCGGACGCACTTTCAGCGTCTTTGGCAGTGTTGTTGCTATGCTCGCTGATGGCAGTCGCTGTTTTCATGAGCGTTTCATGGGCACGCTTCAAGTTTTTTGAAAGCAGTTCATCAATAATACTTGCATGATTACGCACATGCGCGCCTGTTTGTGCCGCTTGGTTTGCCGTATTATCTAGCATGGCTGTTGACGTTTCTAAGGCTGCTTCACAGTGCGCCTTTAGTGTTTCGCTTACCTCGGTAAGTGTGACTTTTACAGCGTCTGCAGTGAGGGTTGCTTCTGAAGACATGGTTTTGGCATTAATAGCAAATGTATCACTGATTTCGCTAGTGTAGTTCAGGGTTTCGCGGGTGGAAGTGCGCACGTCCTCTAAATGTATACTTAGGCTTTTTTCAATGCGCTCCACCTCGCGCGCTGACATATCGGCCATTTCATGCAAGGTTGCCGCTTCTGCTTTCATGTTATCTGATAGGTTAGCAGATTGTTTTTCTAGCCCTATCATTTCAGTTTTAAAACTATCCAAGCCTTGGATCATATGATCAGTTAGGTTTTGGACACGGTTTTCAGTATCAATTGCCATGGATTGAGCGCGGTGGCTGCGCTTGGTAAAAATATCGCCTGCATGAGCAATACGGTTTTCAAGCTCTTCGGTCTTTGATGAAAGCAAGTTAATACTTTGATCAATTTGGCTGCGGGCTGATTCTGTATTTTTAACGGCTTTGTTGCTGGAATTATCAATATCGTGGCTAAGTTTGTCCACTAAGCTTTCAATCTGTTCAAAACGCTGTGATATATCGCTTGTTAAGGTTTCAATTTGGCCACGCTCCCTCGATAAGGTTTCGCGGATTATTGCTGTGCGGGCCTCTGTATCGGCTGTAGCAGAAAAAAGGTCAGAAATTTGTGCTTGAAAACGATTTTCTAAGTTTTCTATGCGGTCAGAAGCCAGATCAGCAACGGCAACAATATTATCCAGTTCTTTGCCAAGGTTTTTTGATAATTGATTTAAGCGGCGCTCTGCTTCTTCAACGGGCGCAACAGCTTTATGTAGGTTTTGTGACATATCCAACCGACGCTCAAGCAAAGGGTCAGTGCGCTGGAACGCAAGCGTGATCAACCATATAACCGCAATAGGCGTTGCTAGCCCTGCTATGTATGTGGCCAAATTCGCAGGGCTGATTTCCAAAGAAGCAGCACCAGATAAGTTCATGAAGTAGGCAGTAGCAATAATGACCCAGATAACACTAAGGCCTGCAGCAATTTTTACTGGCAAACGATGGGTTTGCAAGTCGTTATGCTGTTTGTATGGATTTTGTGCAGGCTGCGGTTCTATGCGGTCACTTTGATTTTTTTTGGCTTTTGTTAGTTTGCCTTGATCAGCTGTATCGCCGACTGCGAAGTCTGTTTCAGCCTTGCTCATTTCTTATCCTTGTTTTTAACGGTATATGCGTCTCAATAAATCACGCAAAAGGTCAATATTTGGATAAAATACATCAAAAGCTGTTTATTGGAAATCTTAAAAGAATAGACACATAAAATAAATGTACCAGTGTGTTCAAGTGATTAAAAAACAATCCCCCGATGATTGAAAATAAAGTTAACATATAATTCAGATTTTTCCCTTACTGATAATAGCTTGATGTTTATGATATTATTGCTGGTCATTTAGGAGTTTTTCAGCCTTTTCTATTCAGACCAAAAGCAGGATAACTATATGAGTAGCTATGACTTTTCGCGTGTGACAGTTTTATTGGCCGAAGACAGCCCGTTTATTCGGTCTTTGTTGATAAATTCGCTCAAGGTTCTAGGTGTTGGAACAGTTCACGCGGTCGAGGATGGCGGTTCCGCTATTGAATTTTTAAAAAAGGTTAAGAATGACCCCATGCAGGTTGGCTGCCAGCAGGTTGATATTGTCATGTCCAACTGGGATATGCACCCCATTGATGGGATGATGTTTTTGCGCTGGGTGCGCCGTCATAAAGACAGCCCAGATCGGTTTGTACCTTTTTTGATGATAACAGGCTATACGGAACCCGAACGGATCATTCAAGCACGTGAAATGGGTATTTCTGAAATGCTGGCTAAGCCTTTTACGGTTAAAAATATCGGAGAAAAATTGATTTCAGTGATCGAACGTCCACGGCAGTTTGTTCATAATAGCAGTTATTTTGGCCCAGATCGCCGCCGCCGCAAGGTTCCCCCAAAATCTCAAGATGCGCGTGTTTTAACCGATAAAAGCGAAGGTGTGGAGATTATCCGTGGTTAATGAAAAAGTGATCGTGCGTTTTTATCGTTTCCAAAATCGCCTAAGGGAAAAAACGGCAGGGCTTGGTGTTAAGAACGCTGAAATTGACGAAAACGCTTTACTGGAAGCAGAAGCTGCACTGGGCAAGATGTCGGAAGATTATCCTGATTGGGTTTCTAATTTGATCGTAAAATTACAGGAACAACACGGTCGCTGTGTTGACACACCTGAAATGCGCCGTGATTGCTTTGAAGAAATTAATCATATTGCCCATGATATGAAAGGGCAGGGTGGCACTTTTGGCTATCCTTTAATATCAACTTTTTCGGATAGCCTATATGGCTTCACATTGGTCCGCGACAATATTACGGATAATCAAATTGAATTGATTAAGTCGCATTTAGATTCTATGCGGGCAGTTATTCGCGGGCGCATCAGTGGGTCTGGCGGTGATATCGGCGTAAAATTGACCGACGGCCTTAATGAAGCCATCGCTAAGTATGAAGAATAATTTTAAGTATTGCGATCGCTATTCTTCGCCAAAGCCAAAAGCATGAAACATGATATGGAAAATAACATTTTGTTCCATATTACCACGTGCCAGATGCGCCCAAGGGCCAATGGCATAAAGGGCAACGTCATCACCGCCGTGGGTTTCACTGTGTTTTGGTATTGCAGCTTGCTGCATAAAATTATCAGCGGTGACATCAACATTAGTTAGGTCTTCGCGCGAACCCTGAATGGCGCCAGGTCCGTTGTAATAACCCAGTGTTGTCATAGGTTTTCCATCGGTTCCCAGTTCCAATTCACCTGGCTTTTCATAGGAATCTACAAGTCCCATAATCGCATTACCCCGGCTGGGGTATCCTTGCATAACAAAGACATGGCTGTGATCTGATGTTACAAGAATAAGCGTTTCCTCAAGATCGACCATCTGAACAGCGCGTTCTACCGCCTGTGATAATTCAACAGCATCATTTAAGGCCAGATTGGCAATTCCCGCATGGTGTGCGTGGTCTATGCGCCCTGCCTCCACCATTAAATAATAGCCCTTCTGGTTATTACTTAAAACTTCGATGGCCTTTTCGGTCATAGTTTTTAAGGATGGCTCATCATCGCTACGTTTGGCTTCAAAGCTCATATGGCTTTTTGAAAACAGCCCGAGTAATTTTGTGGTTTTACTTGTATCAACGTCTGAAAGGCCTGCGGCGTTATGAACATAAGTGCCAGACGTTTGGGTTTGCCACTCTGTAATAATATTTCGATTGTCCTCGCGGCGACCATCCTCGGACTTGGGCAAAAAGTGTCTACGTCCACCACCTAAGGCTACATCTAAACCATCACCCCCTAAATTGCCCAAAATTTGCTGTGCAATATCTGTGCAGCCTGCGGCCTTTATCTCATCAGACATATTGCTATCGTCTTCCCACCCCCTGCTGGACGCTTGGGCAAAAACTGCGGCTGGGGTTGCGTGGGTTAAGCGGGCTGTTGAAACTGCCCCTGTGCTGAGACCCGATTTTTCAGCCAAGTGTGCTAAAGGCATTAACCGCGCATTTTCAGCAAGGTCACAGGTACCATTGATAACATGCGGGGCTGTATTGACAACACCAATTCTGGTTTTGACACCTGTGTTCAATGCTGTTGCTGTACCAGCTGAATCAGCGACTTGCCGGTCTGTATTGTAGGTTTTTACTAGCGCACTATACGGAAAGCGTTCAAAGCTTAAGGCGTTTTCTTCACCTGTGCTGCCTTTTATTTGGCCTTCCAAAATACGAGCAGCTGTAAGTGTTGCAACGCTCATACCATCCCCGACAAACAGGATGACGTTTTTTGCACGTTTGGTATTTGGTTGTTGTTTAAGGCGTTCTGTGACGGCTGCTTTGCCAGCTGTATACCACTGGGTTGTTTCTGAACTGTGCTTGCCTGTTGGTTCGGCCATTACCGTATTAGGGAGTGAGAGGGCACAAACTGAAGCTATTAGTCCAATTTTTTGAATTTTGCAGGTGGTTATAGCAGTCATAGATATTCTTTCTTCTGTTAGGAATTTAGTCACCATACGCTTTTTGAAATCCATGTGAAAGCTTAGAATGTGCAATCTCCAACAAAAGCTTATACCAAAGGACATAGAGTTTAGCGACTAAACGCAGAAGCCTGTCGTTTTATCGCATTGCCGTGATAAATCCTGAAATCGTCCCTATATATATCTCATCGCCCGCAGCGACCTGCCGTGCTTGTGAACAAGACCAGTGAACTGTCAAGCGTATAATAAAGAAAAATAACCAACGATACATAAAAGCGAGGAGCATAAAATGCGTCATTTTAAACTTAACACGGGCCTTATCACAGCAGCTGTAGCAAGCGGCCTATTATTTTCAGCAAGCGCCCAAGCAGGCGAACCCCATACAATTAAAGACTGGGCCCAAGAAGCAGGTAAGCAAATTTCAAAAAAGATGAGCTATTCAACAATATCACTGCGCCGCAACCAAACAGGGGCAACTCAATTTCATGTTACTGTGGACCGTGACGGTAATATTTTGGATCAAGAAATGGTTACAAAAACAAAATATGGCTTGATTAATTCAGCTTCAAAACGTGCTTTGAAAAATGCTGACTTCCCTGAATTACCTTCAAGCTATGAAGGGGAAACATTGCGGTTTTCTTTGAATATGAATTATGCGATTGCTGCTGATAATCGCGGCATGAAACGCACGGGACGTGTGACAGGTAGTAGCGTTAATGAACAATTTTCTTCATCGCTAAGGATTTTGGATAATCCTGCTACCGCTGAATAAGAAATATCTCATACATCACGAACAGGGCTGCAAATCTTTGCGGCCCTAATTTTTTGGTGCTAGCCTAAAGGGGATTGCGCGGTACTTATGTAAGATATAACGTGTCAATGATATTATAATCTGTGGGAAGTGATTGATGAAAAAGAAAATGGCTTATTTGGCAATCTTGAGTCTCATGGTACTTTTATTACTTCTTGGATGGTCACAGGATAAAAAAGGCCCCGATAATTTTATATTAAGCGGGGGCACCATTCTAACGATGGAACCATCGCAGCCTAAAGCCGATGCCGTTTGGGTTAAGGATGGTATTATCAAGGCAGTTGGCACATTGGCGCATGTAAATCAGTTAGCAGGTGAGGGTGCCGACCATATCGACTTAAAAGGCAATGTCTTAATGCCTGGCTTTATTGAGCCACACACACACCCTGTTTCAGCGGCTATGCTATCGCAAGCGCTTGATATTTCGGGGATGGCCTTTAACAGCCGCGAGGCGCTCATGTCGTTTCTGGTCAATGAAATATCTGGATTTCAACCCGCTCCTTGGATCGTGGCTTATGGCTGGGATCCATTAATGATTGATGATTTACGCGCACCGACGCTCGCTGAATTAGACATGCTTTCCCCAGATAAGCCATTGATATTACTGTCACAAAATATGCATGAGGCTTTTGTAAATAGTGCTGCACTGAAAGCAGCGGGTATCGATCACGATACCCCCAACCCTGCGCATGGGCGTTTTGAGCGGGACGCAGATGGCAAACTAAATGGGATGATATTTGAGGTAGATGCAATCGCCCGTATCGCTTCTGCTATTCCTACATTGCCAAAGGCATATGCAGCGCATTTGCTAAGGCAACAGTATGATCGATATGCCCGTGCAGGCTACACGACAATTGGTGTGTTAGGAATTGTTGGCCGGGTTGAAGAACCTTTAGAGCTCCTTAAGCAGATTTCAACCGCTATCGATATGGGGCTGCGGACCCGTGTTTGGCTTAGTGCAAAAGATCATGACGAAAACGATATAAAAGTCACAAGCCCTAACAAGCGATTTTCTATTGCGGGTGTTAAATATTGGATGGATGGCTCGCCCTTTATCGGTGGGGCAGCCTTTGCTGAACCGTATGCAAATACCGATATAACCAAGCATGTTATGCGGCTTGATCATGGGCATTCAGTGCTCCCTGCCTATGACCCAGTCGTGTTTAAAAAGGTCTTCTTAAAACATCATAAAGCGGGGCGTAATATTGCTGTTCATGTTCAAGGGGAACGTGCAGTGGATGTTGTTTTATCAGCTGCTGAACATGCGCAAAAAATTGCACCTAATGCTAACTTGATCCATCGCTTAGAACATAACGCGCTGATTACAAAAGAACAGTTAGAGCGGGCAAAAAAACTGGGGTTGGAAATCAGCTTCTTCGTGGATCATATATATTTATATGGTCATCAATTAGAGCATATCGTGGGGCCAAATCGGGCCAGGCGCTATATGCCATTACAAACAGCGATCAATGCAGGACATGATATATCCTTGCACGGTGATCATCCAATGACATCTGAAAATCCCTTGCGTTCTGTGGAGGTTGCTATCACGCGGTTTCCGCTTCGTGGTGATCGTGTGATAGTAGGGTCTGAGGCCGTTTCATTGGATGATGGGCTTAAAGCTATAACAATCAATGCGGCAAAACATTTAGGGATGGATGCCTACGTCGGGTCGATTAGCGTTGGGAAATTTGCTGATCTCGTGTTGTTAGATAAAAACCCGTATGAGGTAGTACCGCAAGACATAGATAACATCAAAGCCTTGCAAACTTGGTCAGATGGTCGGCGCATTGACACCCGCGCTTGGCGTTATTCCAACATAAAAAGCCAGTTAAAAGCATTTTTTGATTTAATCTCAGGTTAAGTTCAGTCTTATAGCCAATTGCGGTGAATATTGATCACCTTATTTGGCTATAAGTCTTTGTATCGGTTCGACTTATCAATAAATAATAAGATCATTATTTATTGGTCTCGCTATAATTCGCATATTTTAACTATCAATGCTTCCAATCACCAGCATGACATTTAGGACTTTTTTCTTTGGGATGACAATTTCAAAAGCAGGGTTATGCTGCCATATAACAAGCGTATCATCTTGCCACCGCATGAATTGTTTGATTAATCCGCGATGATCTTTGGTTTCAATTAGGGCATAACGGCCTTTGGTGACAGGGCGATTAGGGTGAACATAGGCAAGATCCCCATCTTTATATTTTGGGGCCATACTGTCGCCCGTGATATAAACTGCAAAGGCATCCTGTATGCCCGATAGTTGAGGCGGGCGAAAGGTCCAGTCTATGGGGTTATTATCCAAAATCAAATCACCATCAGCCCCGCCTTGTGCACGGCCTATAACGGGAAGATTCTTTGCTAAGGTATCAAATATGGGGGGTCGTGCTTTGGCATTATCAAGACGGTTGCTGTTTGTCAGCATGTCTGGACTTTCATGTCCGTCTATAAGATAACCAGCTGTTGTGTTCAAACATTTTGCTAAGGCATGAATTTTTCGTGGATGCTGAGTAATACCTGATTCGATCTTATCAATGGCTTGTTGGCTCACACCCACCATATTTCCAAGTGCCCTCTGTGATAAATTATTTTTCTTACGAAGTTGAACTAAGCGTTGCCCAAGATAATTTATAGTCGTATTCATTATACACCTTTCCACAAGTATAGTTGTTTTATTTATAATACCACTAATTTGCTTTGTCACTTGAAAAATTGCGTATATGGCAGCTTTTCTGATTGGCACAGTCATTGCTTTACTCATAGTAAAATGACTTGGCAATACGAGTGGACAAATAAAAGAAAAACGAATGAAATGGTGATTATAATGAAGGCATTTGGTTCTAAATATCTGTATATAAAAGATAAATATTATTTTTTGCTCCAATGCTTAGGTGGCTTTAGGTATGCAGCTATGGTTGATTTCTCCTTATCAAAATATATTCCACTAGGCCAGAAGGCAGATTTTGCCGTGATGAATATGAACCAAAACTCTGCTTTAACTTCGGGAAGGGGATAAAAGTGTCGCTCCAGAATATTATTAACACGTCACTATCGGGTTTGGCGACGAATCAATCCGCTTTGCGCGCAACTTCAAATAATATTGCGAATGTTAATACTGCTGGCTATTCACGTCTTGAAGTTAGTCAGGCTGCCAATGTACTGCAAGGCGAAACCGCAGGGGTAAAAATTGATGGCATCCAGCGTGTCGTTGATGAATTTATGGAAACTGCGTTGCGTAATGCAGGAACAAATACCGCCGAATATAGGGTACAGCGCGAGTATCACGACCGCTTGCAAGGGATATTAGGTAATCCTGATAGTGCCAGTTCATTGTCATCCCGCATCGACCAAGTTTTTGGCAGTGTTGCTGATTTAGCCCTGAATCCGTCGGACGTGCTACGTCGCACATCAACCCTGACCGAATTTGATAGTTTCCTTGATCAGTTGAGTGTTTTGCAGTCGCAGTTACAGGACCTGCGGGCCGATACAAGCCTTGCTATGGTTGATAATGTTGACCAGATTAATGCGAAATTACAAACGATAGCCGAGTTAAACCCATTGATCGCACGGCAATTAAATGTTGGAGGTGAAACAGGTGGCTTGCAAAACCAGATGTCGAATGCGTTGGAGGAATTAGCAGAATTAGTTGATATCAATGTGGTGGGTCAAACAAACGGTCAGGTTTATGTCTATACAAATTCTGGTCAACCCCTTGTCGATAGTAGCTTGTATCAAATGAGCTATGAAACACCTGGTGTTTCGTCAGCCAGCACGTTTTTCCCCGATGTAGAAATCGCGCGGGTGAACAGTGAAACACTCGCTGTGGAGGGGACACCGCGTGCCATAACATCAGACTTGCGCAGTGGATCACTCAAAGGATTAATTGATCTGCGCGATGATCAATTTGTTGCGCTTTCAACAACACTTGGCGAACTTGGTGCACGCTTTGCCGATGAAGTAAATGCTATTCATAATGCGTATTCCGCCGTTCCCGCGCAAAGCCAACTAGAAGGGAAGCAAACATTTGTTGATGGTGGTCATACACCTGGGTTCACAGGTATTGTCACCTTTGCCGTCACCGATAATAGTGGCACAATTATTAATGAAACAACGGTTGACTTTGACGCTGCACCGCCTGCGACAATGAACGCGCTGATAACACAGGTCAATACAGGCCTGA
>JABABO010000108.1 GCA_014238195.1 Kordiimonadaceae bacterium
ATGTTTCAATTTGGTACCCGACCGATGTTAACAAAGGAAAGTCAGATTTCTGAAAAATGGAAGCAACGTCTGCTGACATTAAAACCTGGGGATATTTTGTTGCAAAACTTCAGCCCAACAGGTTTCTTTTCCAGCGCCCTTAAAAACAGTTTCATAGGTGAACTGGTGGGCCGCAATCGGCGCCAAGTGGATTTTGCCCCCAAACAAAATGAAGAGTTTAACACAAAGCTTGTTGTGGGACGAAAGACATACTGGGTGCGCGGCGAAGATTATGGTCACGCAAAAAAACATATTGATGCGGGCTATACAACGCCTATGAAAACACCGGGCGAGACGCTTATTTTTGTGGCGCCTGAGAAAGCAAAAGAGATCAGAAAAGACCAAGCAGACTGCGTGGGTTGCCTCAGTCAGTGTCGTTTTTCTAGCTGGGCAACCAATGAGAAAAATTCAACAGGCCGGCTTGCTGACCCCCGCAGTTTTTGTATTCAACTGACCTTAGATGATGTCGCACACGGTGGCAGTATTGATGATAATTTAGTATTTGCAGGTCACAATGCCTTCCGCTTTGCAGGTGATCCGTTTTATTCTAATGGTTTTGTACCGACCGTAAAGCAGCTTGTGCACCGCATTATGGAAGGCGATTAAAGAAAACTAAAAACTTCATTACAATAGAGTGTGTTAAGCTTGAATTATCTTTTTTATGTTACTTTATGGCGAATGATTTTTCATAAAGGTCTTGGCAATATTGATCATGAAATTGTTGGTTCTTTACGTTAGCGAGTTTATGAATCGTGCGGCCCTGTGGTTTTTTCTCTAACTTTATCTGTAAGAGATCGGCCATCTTATTCAGATAGCTTGTTTTCTCATTTACACATTCTTCATATGTTAGTCGTAACGGCTTGATTCCGTGGGTTTGGAAGAAATACTCCCAAATAATTTGCTCTTGCTGGATACTATTACAAATGTTCTGCAACCGCAAAAAATTATACTGAACACCTTTATTGTAATCTGTTGCACCCTTTTCACTTAGAACTTCCCTACTCTTCTTATGTCGTCCATCATCAAAATTATGAAAAACACCTGTTTGTCTTGCAATAAGCCTTGAAACAGCTTGACTAACAGTATTATCCCTTTTTAAGTAGACCCACACAGCATCTTTGTAAGTATAATAAAAATTCTGAAAAAGCTTTGCATTCGTATTATTGTTATCATAAATATCTTTTAAACAGCTTTCTACTTTTGGTAAATATTTCGACATAACGTTGACAGAAAAAACGCCATTACGTGATGTATTATCCTGATGTATACGTTTCAAGCGGTTTTGCACATCTTTGATGCGCTCTGGTTGCCAGTGCATAAATAATTCTTTGGCGGTTCCCATGGATTCGGTATCACGCATATCTTCACATACCATTGTAGAACCAGAACGCATGGTTGCGCAAAGAATGATTTTGGGCTTTGCCTTAGAGACACTTTTATGGTGCTTTAAGAATGTTTTCAACATATACCATCTCTCTATTCTCACTTCGTAAATTACTGCGTAGATATCATAGGGTAAGATTTTAAGTTAAATTTTGGGGGGAAGAGTAAGGAAATACTGTATATAGCTCATTCCTAATTATGCAAAACATATTAAACTCTAGCAAGTTTACACTATATTACCGAATATTGCCATTAATGTTTTTTAGCTTTATAAATGGCTTCTTTTATTCCAATGGCTTTATGCTCAGAGTAAAACCTGTGCATCCTATTATGAAGGTGTTTGAAGGTTTATCGTTAACAGCCTATTCTAGATAATACGCTTTATGCTATATAATACACTGGGGATAATCAAATAATTGAAAATCTTCAGCATATACTTTATCGACAATCGCTTTAAGTTCGGAGGTATACATTGATTGCCATGTTTGTTTTGAGTCCGTCTTATGCGGGGTGTGTATTATTAAGGAGCTGGATAAATCAAATGGTAGATGGGTTGAAAGCCTTGATAAATCTTCATCAAAGGTTTCTATCTTTCCAATAAAGTGATGTTTTACCCATCGCGCACAAGTTGTCATCGCTTGCAGCTGCCAATGTCGATCTCGTTTATTTGGTGCTAATTGTGCTATTGAATGAATAAACTCCTCAAAAGAAATATGTCTATCTATTTGATCTAAAGGCAAATTGAGGCCCTTGAGTATGTTTAGCTTTTCTCGCTTATTTCGCTTCACTTTTTCAAGATAAGCTGAGACAAGTCGTACATAAGGATTTCTAACAAATGTAAAACGAAAGTGTGAATCATTATTGAGTATTTGATTTAAAGTTGCAATGGGTAATTGATAGGGCTTAATAAAGAGTGATTCTTGTATAGGTGGGTGAGGTATAGCTTTCAGGCCTTTAATCTTTCCAATTTCATAAGTTTGCAGTGACTTGCTGAGGGTGGACGACGCAACTTTAGCATTTTTAAACCAAATATACTTATGATTAAAGGATATGTTAATCACGTCATTCAATAGGTTTTGAGTTAACCCACTTGAAATATTTTCATAAGTATTTGACATTAACAACAACTCCTTCAGGGAAATATTTAACATTACATAGGATTATTTCACTATAATAGTCCAGCATTATTCATACATAAAGCCTTAAGCATCCATGGGGGCAGTACACAGCTCAACAAGTGGTAGCGTCATAGATTTATGCCACAAAAAATTGGCATGGATAAACAAGTAATAATTTAAGATGTGACCTTGCCAATGTGTTCAATTTCTTATTCAGTAAACGTACGAAATTGAGCCATACTGTAGCTGTTTGACGATAGCACGGAGTTCGGGATGATCTATACTTTTCATTTCTCGGACGATTTGATTTATTCCAATGGCTTATTGACAATTATAATCGTTAATGCACATTGTCCCATTTATGTTTAACTTAAACTGCTGATGAATATTTTTTACTTGAAGGCACTTAAAATGAATAAGTCTCATCATAATGAACGATTTAAATTTAAGCAGTTATTTACACCACTTGTATTGGACAAATTACCCGTTAGGCATACAGTGCGAAATATAACTATACCTCGCAGAATTATGCAGTTTTGGGATAAAGACACCCCTTCAGATGTTCAAGTATTATTGGCTATGAACGAGGCATGGGCTGATCGCCATAATGTTATTTATGACTTTTTTGATGAAACTGCGGCCTTGAAATATCTATCTCAAAAAGTTGTTAATGGATACGCTTTAAGCGATGTATTTAAAGCGTGCTTCCATCCCGCCATGAAAGCTGATTTTTTTCGACTAGCATATTTGTTCGATCTGGGTGGGCTCTACATCGACGCAGATAATGTTGTTGCTGATCAAGCTGATACTGTTTTTAGTTATGATAGAGATCTTGTATTTTTGAATGTTTGGCTTATGCGCATTCGGAACGGGTATATTGCAGTTGGACAAAGATCAAAACTGATTGAAATGTGTTTAAAGCAAGCCGTTCTTAATGTCATGACATTGGCTAAAACGGAAAAAAGAATCGCCATACTGACCGGTCCTTATCTTTTCACAAGTCAACTTCATTCTCTTTTGCAAAATGACAATGATTATAAAGTTTACATAGTGAAATCTACAAAAAATACGGGATTTTACCGTGATGCTACGGACGTTCTTGATAAAAAATTAAAGTATAAAAACACAGATATGAATTGGCAGATTGCGCAAGAAAAGCCTTTAGTTGAAAAGTTTCTAATTGAGTTTAGAGCAGACCCATCCAAGCTTGGGTCTTATAGGAAGGTGGGGAGCAAAAGCCTGAAGTTTGGGATTGACCTTGAGGGGCTTATTTCAGTATCCGAAGTTCATCTTTCATCCATTTTATTGAATGGAAATTGTATGGACATCTTTATTCGTGCGCTCCTAAGATGTAAGAAGCATCAACGTGCCATTGAAGTGTTGGAGCAAGCCATCAAAGCAGGAAATAGAAACCCTGCACTATTGTGCCATCTGGCGAATATGAATATGGGGCCCGCAAGAGTGAAGTTTGACGAAGCTTTAGATTTGGCCGAAGAAGCATATACAAAAGCTCCTGAAGAAATTGAACCAATCTTGGCTTATGCTCGCATTTTGGTCAAAAAAAATCAACATGAAGAGAGTTTAAATATCATGAAAAAAGGGCTTTTAAATCACCCTAATAACACCAAGCTAATAAATTTTTATAATCAGCAACTTTCAGCCGTTGAGTGCTCTTAAAGTATGCTTGATCATATAACATTACGTGATGTTTTGTATGGTTCCATCGTCTCTAAAAGGGAAAATTATTGCTATATTCCAGTGGGTAAGGCTGCGAACACCAATGTAAAGCGGTTATTTTGGCAAATAGAGCATCAACGGCTACATCCCTATCCACTAGGTAAAGATTATTTTTGTGTCCATAATTATGAATGGCGGTTTGCAAAAGCAGAGTCAAAGGAACCGTGGGTACGATTCAAGCAGACTGCTATTCATAAATTTTACAATGAATTAACTGGTAGGGCTTTGTTCACTGTAGTTCGCAATCCGTATGTACGATTACTGTCAGGGTACCTAGAGAAAATTCATAGCAAGCAAACGACTAATCCAGATATATATAAGCGCTTTATGCTACCACGTTTGCCTAAAGATTTCTCAGAATTTATACAGATGGTCTGTGATCAACCAGATCAGAAAGTAAATATTCATTTTAGGTTACAATCTTATGCAACATTATTTGACTATTTACCCTATACAACAGTTGGGCATGTCGAAGATTTAAAGGCAAGTTTTCAAAAATTCTCAATGCTTGCCTTTAATAAGGACTATAGTCACTTATTAAAGGCAAAGGCTGATCATGCGCAAAATGCAAATGATCAAATTATGACTTATTATAAACCAGCCTTAATTGATGCGGTAAATCGACGTTTTAAAGAAGATTTTATCAATTTTGGATATGCATTTGACCCAAATCACTTGGGGCCTCAAAATCCATTGAGGCCGCCCGGTTTGTTTCAAGATAAACTCAAGCAGTCGGTTACATTTTCGTCGGCTTTTATAAGGATTATGATGCATGATTTGACGGAAGCCGATGCTGTTTATGACATGGCTCAATCCTATCTGGCTGAAGTAGATAACGAACCTTTAGTCGGATATTCAAATCCATGTGCCTATGAATATGCTAAGCGTGTATCACTAAAGCTAAAGCCCGTTCTGTTTGGTCAGGCTTAAAGTTTTTTCTGCATATACACCACATCGTCTTCAGGGTTGAAATTATAGGGCTGCCTTTCCTGAAAGCCAAGGTGTTGATAAAGCGCAATGGCATGTGTTAGGCGCTTTAGGCTGTCGAGCAACATGATTTTATAGCCCCGTGATTTTGCTTCCATGATCAGACGCTCGCTTAAACGTTTCCCAAGGCCCAATCCGCGACCATTTGGTGCAACATACATGCGTTTCATTTCGCAGGTATCATCATCGTGCTTCTTGAGTGCGAGCGCACCAACAGCTTGTCCATCTATTTCCGCAAGCAGAATAATTTCGTAGATGCTGGCAAGCGTTTGCATTTCAGCGTCAAAGCCTTGGAAGGCTAGGCTGATAGGTAGTTGATCAGCAAATGCTTCGAACAAAGCCCTAGCTTGATCGAAATCCTTACTGGTTTCAGCAAGGCGAAGGGCAGGTTTGGATATCATATTTTGTGATATATCGGACATATAGTGTCTTATTCATTGGTCTGGCTATATTAATACTTATGATTTTACTCAAAGTTCATTTCAAGCAAAATCTTCTTCTGCAACGATTTAAAAAGGTCTCAAAAGCGTTAGCGCTTAGTCAATCTGTTCGTTCTGTAAAAGACCAAACAAATGGCGCCGCTCAACCCAGCCATCGACACGATCAATTTCCAGTTCGCACCAGATCATGCCACATTCCTTGATGTGACCAATAACCAGTGCAGCGGCCGTAAAAGCAACATCTGATGTTTGATCATCATCACTATAAAGCTTACGGGGCCGCCCCATAATCATGGCTGTCCGTTTAGAAGACAGTAGCGACACATGCATCCAGCCTGTTATATTTTCATGATCCCGAACGTGCCGCCACGAACGATGCTCAGCGATCACTTCTAAGGGCAACCCATGACGCTTATAGACCCATGCAACCGGATATTGCCGCCCAGGTCCTGTCCGCATATAAGCTTTGTGTGCTGCCAAGGAAACAAACCTTGGCAATGGGTTGCCGCTTTCCCCAAGTGTTGACGTATTTGCCGATCGTTTATTTTCCTGTGCCCCAGATGCATTTTGAGCCATAACAATGCTTGAGAAAAATGCCGAAGCCAGTAAAATAAGCACTTGAATATGTGTGCGTATACTCACAGTTTACCCCTGTTTGACCTTAAGGTTTGAAACCAGCCTTTGCATCTGTTAGAAGCTAAAGCTAATGTGTGTTAATAGTGTAAATATATTTCAGCGCAAATTTCAAACACAGCCGCGCATGTACAAACATTATGAGCATAGATGACGACAGTAGAAAAGGTTTTTGTGAATGAGTGGAACTTCTAAAGTGAAACGTCCTGTTGTGATTGTCACGAGGCGCTTACCTGATAACGTGGAAACACGTATGGCAGAATTGTTCAATGTGACCTTAAATCTGACCGATAAGCCTTACACTAAAAAACAATTAATCGAAGCTGTTAAGGTCGCTGATGTTTTAGTGCCAACGGTGACCGATCAAATTGACGCTGACGTGATTGCCCAAGCGGGAGATCAATTGAAACTGATCGCAAATTTTGGTGCAGGCGTTGATCACATTGACCTGAAAGCTTTAAGCGAGAAAAAGATAATTCTGACCAATACGCCAGGGGTATTGACAGAAGATACAGCATCACTGGCGATGGCTTTATTGCTGAGTGTGCCGCGCCGTATGTTTGAGGGTGAAAAAATCTTGCGATCGGGTGAATGGACAGGTTGGACCCCAACATTTTTAATGGGGCATCGCATTCAGGGCAAACGTCTTGGCATCATTGGTATGGGGCGGATTGGCCAAGCGATTGCAAGGCGGGCGCGGGCTTTTGATATATCAGTGCATTATCATAATCGTACCCCAGTTCCTCATCATATTGAAGAAGACCTAGAAGCGACTTACTGGAAAAACCTAGATGAAATGATGGGGCGGATGGACTTTGTGTCGGTCAATTGCCCGCTGACAAAAGAAACGCAGCATCTTCTTGATCGAAAACGCCTGAAACGTATGCAGCCGCATGCTGTATTGATCAATACGGCACGGGGTGAAATTATTGATGAAAACGCGCTGGCGGAGCTTCTGGAGATGAACCATATAGCTGGGGCTGGCCTTGATGTGTTTGAGGAAGAACCGAGCATAAATCCCAAGCTTTTGGAGCTGAATAACGTTGTACTGTTACCGCATATGGGCAGTGCTACTATCGAAGCCCGTGTTGAAATGGGAGAAAAGGTGCTGATAAATATTCGCACCTTTATGGATAATCACCGACCACCCGACCGTGTTTTAATATAAACCGTGCCCGAAAGGGTTTTGGGTGTCGCGGTATGCCTGAACTTTGCAGATTTTGAAATTTATTAAGGGCTGGTTTACGGCCCAAAAATTATAAAGAGAATACACTGAGCATGACTGAGCTGAGTAAAATACGCAATTTTTCAATTATTGCGCACATTGATCACGGAAAATCAACGCTTGCGGATCGCTTGATACAAGAAACTGGTGGGTTGAGCGAACGTGAAATGAAGCAACAAGTGCTCGATAGTATGGAGATCGAGCGCGAACGCGGCATCACCATTAAAGCCCAAACTGTCAGGTTGGAATATAATGCTGATGACGGCGAAACATATATTCTGAATTTGATGGATACCCCAGGCCATGTTGATTTTGCTTACGAGGTAAGCCGCTGCTTAAGCGCGTGTGAAGGATCGCTTCTAGTTGTTGATGCTAGCCAAGGTGTTGAAGCCCAAACTTTGGCAAATGTTTATCAAGCTATTGAACATGATCACGAGATTGTCCCTATCTTGAATAAAATTGACCTCCCCGCTGCCGAGCCAGAACGTGTTCGCACCCAGATCGAAGACGTGATTGGTATTGATGCTTCGGATGCGGTCGCAGCCTCTGCTAAATCGGGGATCGGCATTCACGAGGTATTAGAATCTGTTGTTACTCGCTTACCAGCCCCTATCGGGGACAAAGACGCACCCTTAAAAGCGCTCCTGATCGATAGCTGGTATGATGCTTATCTTGGTGTTGTGGTTTTAGTGCGTATTGTGGACGGTGTTTTAAAGAAAGGCCAACAGGTGCGCATGATGGCGGCTGAAACGGATCACATTGTAGATCGTGTCGGCATTTTTACCCCTAAAGGCGTGAGCGTGCCAGAATTAGGGCCTGGTGAAGTTGGGTTTTTGACGGCCTCAATTAAAGAAGTTGCCGATACCCATGTCGGGGATACGATCACAGAAACAAAATCCCAGTGCTTAGAAGCTTTCCCTGGCTTTGCACCAAGCCAATCTGTGGTATTTTGTGGTTTATTCCCAGCGGATACCAGCGAATATGAACGCTTGCGTGAAGCTCTGGCAAAATTGCGTTTGAATGATGCAAGTTTTGAACATGAACCCGAAAGCTCAACAGCGCTTGGTTTTGGTTTTCGCTGTGGATTTCTTGGCATGTTGCACCTTGAAATTATTCAAGAGCGCTTAAGCCGTGAATTTAATTTGGAGCTGATCACAACAAGCCCTAGTGTGATTTACCGCATTTTCTTGACAGACGGAACAATGGCTGAATTGCATAATCCAGCCGATATGCCCGATGCTGTCCGTGTTGACTATATTCAAGAGCCTTGGATCAATGCGACTATTCTGGTTCCTGACGAGCATTTGGGTGCTGTCTTGAAGTTATGCGAAGATAAGCGCGGCATCCAGCAAGACTTGACTTACGCTGGGGCACGGGCGATGCTAAAATATAAGCTCCCCCTGAATGAAGTGGTTTATGATTTTTATGATCGTTTAAAATCTGTCAGTCGCGGATACGCCAGTTTTGATTATGAAATGGAAGGGTATGAGCGCTCTGATCTGGTTAAGATGAATATCCTAGTGAATAGCGAACCCGTGGATGCCCTTGCCATGCTTGTGCACCGCACGCAAGCGGATTCTAGGGGCCGTGCACTGTGTGACCGCCTGAAAGACCTGATTCCACGGCAATTGTTTAAAATTCCGATTCAAGCCGCGATTGGTGGAAAAGTCATCGCACGCGAAACGATTTCTGCCATG
>JABABO010000079.1 GCA_014238195.1 Kordiimonadaceae bacterium
ACCCACCAAACAGCCAATAAGCAGCGAATATCGTGACTATGAAGGCTAAAAAGGGTAGATAATCAATATAGACTGCCCCTGTGGGGAGATTTCGCAGAATTGCAAACATCCGCGCCGTTGCCCGCATACAAAGCAACGCCGTTAGCACGGACGAGAGCACAAGTACCACGACTTTGACACCAGCTAGGTCACCGTCCAGTGCAGGCCATATGCGATAGGCTGCAAGGGCAAGTAACAAAGATAAGATGCCAAGGCTGGCATAAAGCGCCAGTAATCCCCAACCACGCAGCCGTGTATAAGCAAGGGGTTCTTTCTGATTAGATACGTTTGGTTTTTGATCGGCTTCTTGTGGCATTGGCTTCCTCATCTTTGCATACTATAGCCAATTGCGGTGAATATTGATCACCACATTTAGCTATAAGTATTTGTTTCGGTTCGACTTATCATTAAATAATGATCTCATTATTTAATGGTCTCGCTATATAGCCAAATGCAGTGAATTTTGAACCCTTCATTTGGCCATAAGTATTTGTGTTGGTTCGACTTATCCCAAGGGGCTTTGCGAATAATGATCTCATTATTTATTGGTCTCGCTCTATTGTCGGCGGAAAGATTGTTGATACACAGCTTGCAGGCGTTGATTGTCAACTTCGGTATATACCTGAGTGCTACGCAAGTCAGAATGACCGAGAAGTTCTTGAATAGCCCGCAGATCGCCGCCAGCCGACAACAGGTGTGTGGCAAAGCTATGACGCATAGCGTGCGGTGTCGCTGTGGCGGGCAAGCTGAGGGCAGCGCGAACCTGCTGCATCGCAGCTTGAATGACCCGGGGGTTCAAACGCCCACCACGAACCCCCACAAACAGTGGAACACCATCTTGTAAGACGTATGGACAGGCCTTGATATAGGTTTTTATAGTGTCCTGTACAATGGGTAGGATCGGTACTAGTCGTTCTTTCCCACGCTTGCCCTTAATGCGCAAACTAGGGCTATTACAATCGGATAAGGGGACATCGCCCATATTTAAGCCCAATGCCTCGCTAATCCTAAGACCGCAGCCATATAACAAGGTCACAGCTGCCGTATCACGGAGGCCAACCCAATCCTGACTAGCAGTGTTACCAACAGCTTCCAAAGTATTTCTTGCTGCTTCAACAGTCAAAGGGCGGGGAACACGGTGTGCAAGCTTTGGGGCTTGGATCGCTGCTATGGCAGGATTTTTAATGCCATGATTGTTGGCGAGGAAGCGGTAAAAATTCCGTAGGCTAGAAAGCGCCCGTGCAGCTGTCTGGCTGGAAACGCCTTCGCGCCGCCGCTGGGCCAAAAAGCTGCGCAAGTCTTGAATACTCAGACCCGCAAGTGTTTTTAAACCTATATCATGGCCCATGTGCTGGCCCAGAAAATTTAGAAAACGCCCCATATCAGCGCCATACGCATTTAAGGTTAGCGGACTCATTCTTTTTTCATGGGCTAAGTAATCGCGCCACGAAAAAAGTGCGTGCCTCAGCTCAGCCGTAACAGTCAGCACGGCATTTGGTTTTAAGAAAGCTTCTTTACTAGACTGCTGCACCGCCATAGGCATCACCTAGTATAGCGTAAACGACCAAGAAACCGCGGCAATGACGGAAGTCGTGCGGTGTTTTGGCGCATTTTATACTTCGCTGTTTCAATCTTCATCACATCTTCGATGCGGCGATCAAGAAAGTCCCATGTGTCCTGATAATTTTCACTTTCATCGGATAACCAATACACCAGAACACTGGAATAAACCCCAGACAATATCATACGTTTCGTATACCAATTATGGTCAGTGCTTGTATCCCCAGCAGCAACCCACATGGTGTCTGCCGTAGCCCACATAGCGCTTAAGCCGCGCTTAACATTTTGCGGTAAAGCGAGTGTTGCAAAAGTACGACGGGTCAGCTCTTTGTTTTCTCCGTTATGGTCCATTCGCAGACGCACAGCACGAGTAATACGGTCACGGATTTTCATAGCAGGCAAGTCTTCAACGTTTAATTCGGATTTCAGGCGGTCATTCATCACTTCAAAATAGCTGTCTAAAACTTCCAACGGGCCTGATGGGTATGCAAGTTCCGCGATTTCCCGTGTTACACCGATGTCTAAAGCTGCGGCGTTGAGGCTTGCTAAAGTCCAACCATCGAAGGGAATATGATCCAACATCGCAAGCAACAATGGCCCGCGTAGCTCCAGTGGAGTCAAATCCTTTATATCAAGCGTATCTGGGGTGTGTTTCTGCGTCATATATTAGGCCGAATTCATAATCAAAGATGTTAAAATATAACATGCGTAAGCCAACCACGCCATAGGGAAGATTGAAAAGCCAAGGAAGTTTTGCACAAAGGGCGCAAATATGTTATATATTAAAGAGTATATGTCTTGCCTTTGGCCTTTGCTGCAAAAATCACGGCGGGCTGCAAAAAAAAAGCGGCTTAAAAAGACTTGTGCGGTACAGTGATAAGTGTTATCAGCACGGTTCTCTAGGCCGTTCTGTGTGCGCCCGACTTGCCGCAGAAAAAATCATGCCAATAGAAAGGAGTGAACAACCCATGCAGGTTGTCGTTCGGGATAATAACGTTGATCAAGCACTACGCGCCCTGAAGAAAAAACTTCAACGCGAAGGTGTTTACCGTGAAATGAAACTTCGTCGCTTCTATGAAAAGAAGTCTGAAAAGAAAGCCCGTGAGCAAGCCGCCGCTGTGCGCCGTGCTCGCAAGCTAGAACGTAAACGCCTTGAACGCGATGGCCTTTTCCAAGCCCGTCGCTAATCAAAGCTGTTTTCTGATCATGTGATCACAATACGTTTTTAAACCCTCAAGCGAAAGCTTGGGGGTTTTTTATATTTCATAGATGGGGAGAGGTTTTACACATCGTCCCAATTCACAATGCGATAAGCTTCCTGAAGTTCCGCATTTGGTTTCAAGCCAGTGTAGTTTCCAAAAGCGACTGGGTCTTTACGTTTCCACAACCCATTTATGCGAAGAAAATGATAGTAAACTGCATGGCCCTTGTACTTTACAGCATTTTTAATACCACGAATATTATGGGCTCTAATTGTATGAGTATCTTTTAGCTCAGAAATCCTAAGTGCCCATTTCGTTGGGCATTTTTCATCAAATCTTTCATGATAAAATTGCACGTGCCTACGACCCTCTAACGCTGGTTCTTCCTTGACATCATTGCCTTCAACCACCCATTTACCGTCATAACGTATATATCCTGTGGCAGTGTTTTGTAGCATCGTGAAGATGGACTGATGGTTTTTGGTCACTAAAAGTTCATCAATATCAGCATTGATCACGGCCTTGGCATCCTTCAATATATAATGCAAAGCATAATTGAATGACCCGCGTTGACAAAAACCAGAATCTTGGCGCCGTGATTTGAACAGGTCTAAATCCCGTGTCCAACCTTTACCCTGCGGCCCATATTTAAAACACCAGTCAATAATGTAAACAACTTCATAGTCGGTGTTTTTTTCAAGCAGCGCACAAAGCGATGAAATCGTTGTTTGGGTTGGATTGTTGGCAAAGAGCAAAAGTGCAGTAGCGCCATGATACTTGTTATGGAAATGAGCCCAATCGACAATCCATTCAGGGTAATCATATTTAAATAAAGTCATCAGAACATTTGTGTTTTTCAAATATGTCAGGTCGTGTTCTGGGATAGCAACTTTATAAGACCCTAAGTCTTCTGAAATAATCTCAAGGTGGCTAGGCTGATCCATACTGTGATGAATATCAACCGTGGTAATAAGGCTCGTGCTGTCAATGTTAATATTTTCGGATGGGATGCAAATGCGCTCCCCTGCACCATGAAGGAAATACTGGCTATTCCTTAAATAAGGTTCGAGATTTCTCAGAACTGGGCCAAATAGGCGAATGCTGCTTTTTGAGGCATGGAACATCGTATAAAATAACGTATCATCATCAAATAATGTTTTGTGTTCAGGGCCTTGTTCTTCAATTGGTACCAATATTTCCCTTTTAATAGGGCATGACTGGTCCAAAGTCAGTGTTCCTAGATTTGTACGGTTTATTACGATAGTTTTCATCTAGGGCCCCGTTGTAAATCTTTTGATGATATATCACCTGATTATGCTGAATCTTAAGTATATCTCTAAAATCTCTTTCTTTTTCAAGCCATAATCAGTATGCATTTCCTTAAGGTCCTTCATTTATTGAGTAAAATCTTAATAAATATGGCCTTAGTGCTGTATTCTAGGTGAGTGAGAGTTTTGAAAATTAGTTTTATCATTCCTTGTTACAATGATCATAATTTTTTGGATGAAGCCATTGAATCGATACTGCAACATACATCGGGATTGTTTGAAATACTGATTATTGACGATGGCAGTCCAACCCCTATTGCTACCCCCTTTGATAAATACCCAAATGTAAAAGTTCTTAAGCTTCCAACAAATCAGGGCGTTTCAGCGGCTAGGAATTTGGGTATTCAAAGCGCAAGTGGCGATTATATCGTGTTTTGTGATAGCGACGATTTTATCACGGGCGACGTTTCTTTTCTTATGGAAGAAATTCTTGAGAGACATCAGTCAGCCGATTTAATCTTCGGGCAAATGGAGAACGAACAGAACACGGGGGTAAACAAACCGCTCACGAGTGATGTATTTACAGATGACATCAGCAAGCGTGTTAGGCTGATAAGCTTTACACGCTTTTTATATGCCCGTAAATTTCTACTAAGCAAAACTATTCAATTTAAAATTGGCCTAAGTAATTGTGAAGACACTTTATTTATTATGAACTGCGCAGCTATGGCTGATAAAATCGTCAGGTCAAACTATGTTTTTTATCATTATCGAACCCGGCTTGGCAGTGCGGCACGCAGTTTGCTCTCTGATAAAAAAATATCAGATAGATTTGCCCTTATTGATGGGATAATAGATTTATTAAAAGATCAACACTCTAAGGCCTATATTCTTAAAATGTTGCAGACTTTCATGTGGGATATGAACGTTCTTCATAGGGTAAAGCTCCACTTAAGCGAAGACAGTGTTACTACATATCTCACCAAGTTAAGCACAGTATATCAAGATTGCTTTGCATTTGCTGATAGACCTAAGTTTTGCAACCAAAACGGCCTTCCATGGACTGGCTTTCATGAAACATGTATGAATTTGTTAAGCGAAGCCGACTATCAACGCTTATTTGCAACCCTTCACGAATATTTTTCTAAAGAAGACATCTGAGGTCTTCCTGTTTTTTGGGCACTCTCGCAAAATTACTGCGTGTGTGTCCTTTAAATTCCTTTATTTTTAAATCTAAAGTTAGTATAAACTGCTTAAAATTAAGTTCTTGGTAATATAAGATTCTAATAAATACGGTTTTATTGCTTTATTCTGGGTGGGGAGAGAGTGTTGAGTGTTAGTTTCATTATACCATGTTACAATGATCATAATTTTTTGGATGAAGCCATTGAATCGATACTGCAACATACATCGGGATTGTTTGAAATACTGATTATTGACGATGGCAGCCCAAACCCTATTGTCACCCCCTTTGATAAATACCCAAATGTAAAAGTTCTTCGGTTACCAACAAATCAGGGCGTATCAGCGGCTAGGAATATGGGTATTCAAAGCGCAAGTGGCGATTACATTGTATTTTGTGATAGCGACGACCTGATCATTGATGACGTTTATACTTTAGTTGAACTTGCACAAGATAAATATCAATCTGCCGACTTAATTTTTGGGCTAATCGGGGACGAAAATAAAGATG
Source organism: Kordiimonadaceae bacterium (assembly GCA_014238195.1). Classification (GTDB taxonomy): domain Bacteria; phylum Pseudomonadota; class Alphaproteobacteria; order Sphingomonadales; family Kordiimonadaceae; genus JABABO01. The sequence goes on from JABABO010000079.1 coordinate 5,763, forward strand.
GTCCGAAAAAACCATTGCGATCTAATGTATTTTCGGGGGGCAAAAGCAAACGTGCAAATCTATTGAGTTTTTCACGGTTTATCTATTCCCGTTCATTTTTGATAAGCAAAGGCTTACAGTTCACAGTTGGCATGAAAAACTGTGAAGACACCTTATTCATTATGAGATGTGCAGTGAGCGCAGCTCAAATCATCCGGTCCAACCATATTTTTTATCACTATCGGACCAGGCAAGACAGTGCTTCAAATCGTTTGCTATCGGACCAGCAACTCTCAGATCGTTTTGCACTGCTCGATGGAATTATTCATTTATTAAAAGACCTTGATCGTAAGGCTTATTACCTCAAGATGCTCCAAACCCTCAGATGGGATATGTATATCCTTTATCGGGCATATCTTGAATTAAATGAAGAAAATTTAGATTACTATATTTCAAACCTTTGCTTGCGCTATCAGGATTGTTTTGCATTAGAGGGCAGACTTGATTTTTGTGTTCAAAATGGCCTTCCTTGGACTGACTTTCATGAGACATGCATAGATTTGCTGCGCCAACAAGACACTCAACACTTATTTTCAAATCTACAACAATATTTTCTAAAGATGGAAAAGGGCTAACACTTTAAGTTATCTATAGCCAGTTGCGGTGAATATTGATCACCTTATTTGGCTATAAGTATTTTTGTCGGTTCGACTTACCAATAAATAATGAACTCATTATTTATTGGTCTCGCTATATCTTATAAAAAAGCCCATACCGCATTTGATTGCGATGTGCGTTACGCTTCAGGGTATAAAGTGTTAGTCCAATCACACCAATTTCAGTGGCAACACGGCTGTACCAAATGCCATTCTCCCCCATATATAACGGCATAATAAACACTAAAGGCAGGCCAAAAATATAAACACGCGCGATGTTTAATAACCCAGACTTTTTTGCGTCTCCTATGGCCTGAAAGAAATTAGCCGTCAAAAGTAACGGCCCATAAGCGACAAACATCAACACAAGGATTGGCAAAATTCGCGCGGTTTCAGAAACTAAGGCCAAATCATCGACAAAGACACCTGCTATCGGGCCTGCAAAAAATATAAAAACGATCTGCACGACCAAGCAATATAAAGCTGATGTGATAATCGCAGTTTTTGTTATGATGTTAACCCGTTCATATGCTTTCGCGCCAAAATTACTACCCACTAATGTTTGATAAGCAATACTCAGCCCCAATAGGGGTAAAAAACTAAAAGATGTCAGACGCATGGCAATACCGTAACCACCGACAGTGCTGCTGTAATGGCCCTCCCCCCATATTTGCAAGCCATAGATCGATGCAATAGCAAGCAGTGAAACCCCTATATATGTTAGGCTTGTGGGTCCACCAAGGGCTAAGGTTTCTTTAATGTCGGCTTTGAGTGTGCTAAGGTCAACCTGCAAAGACGCTATAAGCTTCGGTGTTCTAAAGCGGTGCACTGTAACAATCACTAATCCTATGCCTTGCGCTAAAAGGGTGGCGTAAGCCGAACCATCCACACCCAAGGCTAACGGCACTATAAAAATATAATCGAGAACAATATTAAGCAGCGCTGCACCAATGGTAATGACCGCCATAAAGGCCAACATACCTTCACAGCGTAAGGTATCGACCTGAGTTGTCACCAAAAATAAAATGGGCGAGCCATACATCAATATCGCAATATAGCGATATGCCATATCCGTAAGTTCTTGCGCTTGCCCCACCATCGCCGTGACGATATTATATCCAACAAGTGCAAAGCTGGCGATAAAAATGGCTGCAACCAAAACAGATAGCAAGTGCGCGTGCGCAAACAATGTTGTTGCCCCGCCAATGTTTTTAGCCCCCAAACGCCGGGCCATAATGCTTGCCATGCCCGTTGAGACCATCGTGGAAAAAGCAACAAGCAGCATATAAAGGGGAAACATCAGTGTCACAGCGCTTAAAGCTTCAGGACCAATAAAAATACCTAGAATCCAAGCATCTACCATATTGTTAAGGCCGTTCATGGTCAGAACCAAAATGATCGGCAAGGCAGTTCTGAGCAAAAGCTGCCCAATCGGGGCGCTGACATAGGTGCTGTCTTGCTCATGTGTCACAATATTATTCTTCCTCTGTGCTTACAGTTTTTTGGTAAGCGGTATCCAATGCTTCACT
>JABABO010000134.1 GCA_014238195.1 Kordiimonadaceae bacterium
AGTGCAAGTTATCAGCGGTTTGACCGCGCTAAAAGCGAAGGCTATATTAATGTACCGATCAATGACACCATGGCCCTGCGTGTTGCTGGCTTTTACGATAAAAGTGATGGCTATATTGAAAACTTAGCGGGGCCTGATATCGGTGCACAAGATGACAAAGCCGTTCGTGTGTCTTTGCTTTTTGCCCCTTCAGAGGACTTAGAAATTATTGCCCGCTATTCCCATAGCGGCGAAGATGGTAATGAAGCTGGCTTGTTTGGCTATACATTTCTGTGCCGTAATGAAACGGCTGATGGCTTAACAGACCCGTTTGGTTCGGTCGAAAACTGTGCTAATCCTGTCCGGGGCTCTGGCGGGCTTGGTCCTGCCTCTAACGGGCCTGATGGTGACCCGTGGTTAATCAGTCAAGATTACATCCGTCCTGTTGATCTTAGCGAGGACGTACTTGCCTTAAATGTTGATTATGATCTGGGTGGCATGATTTTAAAATCAATAACATCATTCACAGACTTCACGAATGATATTAATTTTGATTTTGACTTTAGCCCGACACAAAACTCCAATGGTGGGTATATAGAAGAATCAAAGTCTTTCACTCAGGAACTTCAAGTGTCTTCAGATCATGACAATGCCCTGCAGTGGACTGTTGGCGGGTATTATTCTGATCAAGAGGATCGCAGTAGCTTTTCAATTTATCAGCAAACGGTTCGTGACGATACGACACGGGCAACAATCACCAATGCGCTTGGAACATTTACGCAGTTAACAGGCACTGATATTGTATCGCTTGACAGAAGCATAGGCGGTTTCTTTGCCGATAACGCGGTGATTGATACTGAATATTTTGGGATTTTTGGACAGTTTGAATATGCCCTATCCGACACATTCCGTTTAATTGCTGGTCTTCGTTATAATGATGAAACAAAATCGCTTAGCTGTGCGGGCAGTAATTTTAGCGGCGATACAAATGCTGATGGAACGGTTGACAGAGTCGTGAATGTTGCTGACGGTGTTGCGGGCAGCTCCCCAACTATTCTGCCTGATAATTCCCTAGATGTATTCACGTATAACTGCGGGGCAGCAGATGCAATTACCAGCGAAACAGCGTTTGGCGAGGATCCAAATTTTTCAAACTTCACTTGGCGCGCGGGGGTTGAATATGATGTATCAGACGATGTGCTATTATATGTCTCTGCCTCTACGGGTTATTTATCAGGGGCGGTGAGCACTTCAAGTGCGACGGACGAACAAAAATCCAGAGTGATTGAAGCCGGTTTCCGCAGCCGCTTAGCAGAAAATACAGTGCAGTTGAACGGGGCGCTGCATTATACTAAATATACCAACCTGCTTACACAGTTGCAACGCGATGAAGGTGGGGTTGCTGTAACATTTTCAGATAATGGCGGTGACATAAAAGCTTGGGGTCTTGAGCTGGATGCCATGTGGTTGCCAGTGGAAAACCTAACCATGACCGCAACGCTCGCTTATTTAAATTCTGAATTTGGTACAT
>JABABO010000379.1 GCA_014238195.1 Kordiimonadaceae bacterium
ATTGTCATCGCGTTCTTGACACAAGCGACTAAACAGATCAGGTGCATTATTGCCACGGCGGTTTTTCACTTCTGGGCGCAGGGTTTTAACCAAATAAGCCCGGCCTTTTACGCCGCGGTACATCTGAGTTCCAGGAACCGGCTTACGCACAACAGCAACGCTTGCTGCAACAATATCCGTGAGCGCTTTATTAACTTTAGCCGCTGTTTTTTTATCCTCAAAACCAAAGAAAACCTCGGAGGCTGCCTCAAGCGTTAGCTTTTTAATTTCTGGATAAAACAGAAAGTTTTTAAGCCCGCCCCATGCCTGCACACGCGGCGGTATCATAGCATTTAATGTGCTTAGATAACCCTTCATAGGGCCTGTCTTAAACGCACCTGAGATCAGCTTACGGTCATGGCGGTGGGCCTCAAAATCCATCAACATCAGGCCGTGGGGAAATAAGAGGCCCAACAAACTGTTCCAGCCCAGCTCGCTGGAAAACGCCTTGTTCTTGTCGAGCAAAACCAATTCATTGGCCTCAGCGCTGATCATATGGACCGTGTCATTGAAAAAAGCATTGCTGCGGTAGATATTACCATATGCTTTACGCATTTTATCCCAAAAACGATGCGGATCATTTAAAGCCATAATCGTATGGCCCAGCAAGGGCATGCCCATGTCCCCAGGTAATTGCTGGAATTTTTCCTTGGCAGACTTTGATGGCTTACCAGCAAACCGCATTGCCCGATCTGTGACCTGCTGCGCGTCCATGTTTACCCCTTCCAATAAAATATTTATCAAACTATCAAGTCTGGTAAATTAAAAGTCAACTGGATATTGTGCTATTATGTGGATGCGTTTAGCGTGCCCTAGATCACACGGAGGGCATTAAAATGCGTAAACTATGATTGGGGAACTATAGCGAGACCAATGAATAATGATTTGATTATTCATTAAATAAGTCGAACCGACACAAAAACATATAGCCAATTGAGGTGATCAATATTCACCGCAATTGGCTATATGGATTGGCTGCTGGACGGCGAAGCGGCTGAAACACCCGCCTTTAGTGTTGCTAAGATGATGATCAATCCGCATCAAATAAGTGACCCTCATAGACATGATAATTGCCATGAATTTTTAATCATCGAGCAAGGAAAAGTTGTTCTAACGATTGAGGGTAAAACGCTCACACTCAGCCAAGGGGAAAGCCACCTTATACCCCCAAACTGCAACCATTATGTTACGTGCGGTGCTAAAGCGTCTTGCTTAACTTTGATATATTCAACTGCCCATAGGCACTATCAAGCTGTGTGAAATATAGTGTTAACATAGAGTATCATAAATAATACCTAAGAATGCATACAATTTTAATTTGATCAATGCCACTGTTTCCTATTTAATGTCATCAGGGAGATTAAGTATAGCGAGACCAATGAATAATGATCTCATTATTCATTGCAAAGTCGAACCGATACAAAGACTTATAGCTAAATGTGGTGATCAAAATTCACCGCAATTGGCTATATAGGGATAGATGATGATTAAAGCTTTTTCAAAAGATTCTGCAAAATTTAATGCTGATGGGTTGATTTTGTCTGAGGAACGCTGTTTTGAGACAGGCGGAATAGTTCAAGCGCTAGGCCCACATGTAACATCGCTTGAATATTTCGAAAATTTGTTTCTATTTAATCAACATCGCCGCGACCTGTATAAGAATTTTAAGAAGTGGTTTTGTGCCTATAATGATAATGGTGGCAGAGTTGTTTGTTCATGGTTTGGCGGCTCTTTTATTGAAAATGTTGCTTATCCCAGCGATATTGATTGCACTATATTTACCCACAATAAGAATTTGCTTGTCGATGATCATTGGACACTAAACAGGCATACGCTAGCCTCAGAAATGCATTTGGATATAAAGAAAATATCTTTAAGCGGTAATCCACTCAATATCCTTCATGTCGCTGTGCAGGCAAATTGCTATTATTCTATCCCGTCGGGTGCGAAAAAAGCAGCAAGTATGTGCCATGAACGCAAAGCTATTATATCTGTGACGGGTGAAGAATTGAATGGTCTTCAAAGTGGAAAGGGACGCGAATAATGACTTTACTTTTTAAAACGCACTGGCTGGTTACTGTGTCTTTAGTAGGCTGCTTGGGCTTGTTTATCACGCAGCCGCTTCATGCCATACTGATCATATCTCCGACGTGTGAGCAGGCTGATTTTCAGTCGGTCGCCAGTTTTCAAAAGCAAGCCAAGAAACGCCGTGATAATGCAGTCAGCAGAATTGACGGCGCAAAATCGGGCAAACATCGCGTGAGGGAGGAACGATATTTGAAAGACCTAACGTTGCGGAATCAGCTTCGCTTAGCATATTTAACGTGGGACCGCGCCCTTGCGGAAAAATTGCTGGCTGAGTTCCGCCCACAAATACCCTATTATACCCAGCACAAATATACTGAACTGTTTGTCAATGCATTTCTTGCCGCTGATATGGTGGACGATCAACAAATGATTTTAGACGTTGATCAATATTTTAACGACAATCCTGACCAACATGTATACCTTGTGCGGCGAATTTTATTCAGCGGCACGGTTTATTCACACCGTGGGTTTAAATATTACTTGCGTGCCAAAAGCGCCTATATACGCGGTGATCAAGCGACCTATAATCGGATGATCGATGAATACCATTATAGTACATCTCATATGCAAAGGATATTGCGTGAGTTAAAGCCTGCGGATGGTTATGAAAATGATATGAAATCGGAATATTTGGCTGAGGCAGCGAAAGACAGGCTGAATGTGGCGATGCTTTCAAAAATGGGCAGTCCTTTGGCAGCTGTACACCGCGATCGAAAAATTGCTGCCGATTCTGAATCAGCTAGCCAGATATTGTATCAGGAATGCACCCCAGCTTTAAGGCGATTTTCAGATGCTATATTTTCAATTATGGGTAGTGATAATCCATCAGATAAGCTGGGAAATGCCCGCGGTGAGCACGAAGCGATGCCCTATAACCTATTGTTATATTTAATGAAATAGGCGGTCCTGCTTTTAATTGCTTTAAACACTACAATTATAGTTTGATAAATCTATTATTTGGTGTATTGTCCGCTACTGGAAAGGGAATAATATGTCAGAAATATCGTATGAGTATGAAGAAATCATCGTTACAGCGAGCCGATTAGACGGGGTTAATTTTGATTCCTTTGAATGGGAATCCTTTACCTTCGATACGGAAAATGTCGATCGTGATGACGAGGATGGCAATGGCGGCCTGTCATTCGAATTGACGGAACTGGGGAAAGGCGGCTTGGTTGAAGTCAAATTGTCAAACGGTTTAGTTTTATTGATGCAATTTGACAAATTGGACGAAAATTCATTGAATGCAGTGCTTTTTATTGCTGATCATCTGGAACAAATTCCTGAATTAAAGCAACTGATGGATGCTGTTAAAAAAGCGGGATATTCAAGCATAAAAATATTTGGCAGTGATGAAGGTTATTATAGCCCCGCAGATACCAATACGGTTAAAGGGACTTGGAAAGACTTGGCTGGTAGAAGCAACCTTGCAGAAAATGTTGCTGCGGCGGCGCAGCCATCTGGCGATGAAATAATCATAACGATCAATACAAATTCTAACTTCGGATCAGAAGAACAATCGATGAAAACCATTGTGCATGAACTGCTCCACGTTGCTGATTTTGGTAGGGATGAGAGTCTAATCAGGCGCGACACTGATACAATCATAGATGCCATTGAAGATCATGATCCTTTTTATGGCTTTAAAATGGAGGGCTATAGCCAGGCAGAACAAGGTATTGGTTCATCAGGCGCCAATAATTTATCTGGGGGGTCGGGGCACGATTATCTGGACGGTAAGGGCGGGTCCGATATTATGTACGGGCGGGCTGGTGACGATTTAC
>JABABO010000248.1 GCA_014238195.1 Kordiimonadaceae bacterium
CGGTCATGGACGTAGTCCGCACGCAGACCAGATGGCATACCCTGATATGGCTGCTGATCTGATTGCAGTTATGGATGATTTAGGGCTTAAGCGGGCGCATATGTTTGGGCATTCCATGGGGGGTAAAACAGTTATGCAAGTGGCTTTACATGCCCCAGAACGGGTAGAAAAATTGATTGTGGCTGATATCGCACCTGTGCAATACCCAGATCATCACACCGAGATTTTAAAAGGTATGCAAAACGTTGCTAAAGCCGCGCCAAAATCCCGCCAAGACGCTAGAAAAATTTTAAGTGCATATGAAAATGAGCCTGCAATTCTTTCTTTTTTGCTGACCAATTGGCGCCGTTTAATGAGCAATTCTGATAGTGATTGGGGTTGGCGGATTGCTCTTAATACAATCATACGAGATTATGCCAAGATCGCCGCGCCGGTTGCGGGAACCCCATTTAAGGGGGATGCATTGTTTCTGCGTGGTGGATTATCAAATTATGTTCGCGCCCGTAACCGTGATGAAATTTTACGGAAATTTCCAAAAGCTAACCTGCGCACCATAGAAGGCACTGGCCATTGGCTACATGCTGAAAAACCTGATCTTGTTGCCCGCACTATTAGCCGTTTTCTGGACCCATAAGATGCCAAAGATTTTTATTACTCTGATTGTTAGTATGTGTCTGGCCAATATTCAGGTTATGGCAAGTGAAGTTAAGGCCCTTAAAAGATTTGATCGCTTGTTTGACGTAAAACTGATCGAGGCTGAAATTCCAGGCGGGGCTTATGCAATTGTAAAGAACGGCAAAACTTTACAGGTCGGTACCTTTGGACATCGCAGCCTGCGAGAGATGAAATCTGTCAATATAGAAACTGTGTTTCGCCTTGCCAGTGTTTCAAAAACTTTTGCTGCAACCTTAACCGCAAAGCTAGCAGAAGATAATATTCTGCTTTTGACAGATCGCATTGCCCCTTATAATCCTAGACTGCGACTTCGCCATCAATCACGTCTTGATGAATTAACGCTCACACACGCGCTTTCCCACACATCGGGGCTTATGCCAAACGCTTATGATAATATGTTGGAAGATGGCTGGCAGTTGCCGAAAATTTTACCGCGTTTCAATCGGGTAAAAACAACGTGTGGGGTAGGGCAGTGTTATGGGTATCAAAATATTATCTTTAGTTTGATCGAACCCGTGATTGAGGCAAAAACAGGGACATCATACACAGACTTAATGCAGGCAGAACTCTTTAAGCCACTTGGTATGCACCAAGCTAGCATCGGTTTGAAGGCCTATCAAAACAGCAGGAATAAAGCTTTACCCCACCAACCAACCCGCCGTGGTATGCGCCAAGTAAAAGTAAATGAACATTACTACCGTATTGCCCCAGCTGCAGGTGTGAATGCCAGTATCGCAGATATGGCTATTTGGATGAACGCACATCTAGGCCACAGTGATCATGTCATCAGTGGTAGTGTCCTTGCAAATTTGCGTGATAAACGTGTTGAGACCAAACGGGAAATGTATAAACCCCTTTGGAAGCCACACCTTAAGAATGCCCATTACGGTCTTGGCTGGCGGGTTTATAATTTTAGGGGGGTTGAATTGATTGCGCATGGTGGCGCTGTGGCTGGTTTTAGGTCGGTCGTATCTTATAATGTTGATCGTGATCTTGGTTTGGCAATTTTGATGAACGCAAATGCCAATGTAATTGATGAACTCACCATTGATTTTTGGCGCAGCGTTGTTGACTTGAATGCTTTAGGGCAGAAAGTTGATTTAGCAATGAAAGCCCCCTAAGTTATAGCCCTAAATTTTGGGTTTATGGTTTTGGGCTTATCCTTCAATTGGTGGGATTGTAATATCATCTTGCCCACGGCTTGGCTGGCGCTTACCTTTGTTTTTACTTTGGTTTTTTCTACCTTTACCATCCCCCTTAGAGCGATCGCGTAGCGTTGATTTTAAATATGCGACCGCTTCTGGTTGGTTTATTGTACAATCACCATCCTGATCAATGGCCGTAAATTCACTTTTTGGCACACTCAAATATTCATTCAGGCTAATCCGATGGTCGTTGGAAGTATCCAATTGGTTGAATTCATAAAAAAAGTAGGCGCGGTCCTCAAACTTAGCTAAACGGTATTCACTCGATATTAAAACACTATCCGCATTTTTATCAACCGATTGGAATGTGTGTGTGCGGGCTTTCTCTATATCAGTGCAAGTCGCTGTTCCATCACGGTCGAAATCTAGTTTATGGGTGAGCTCTTGAAACATTTTTTGTTGTGCTTCGGGTGGGATGGGGCGTTCTTTAGTATTGCTGGCACAGGCTGTTATGATGCCAGTTAAAAGAAGAAGCGCAACTGTTGACTGGCCTGTACGCATTGTGTGAATTCCCATTATAAAGCGTTTAAATAAATATTTGATACGCTATCAATGTACAGTGACCCTCGCGGATCATCAAACTTTTTTTCTCACACTATTTTCAATATGGGTCTGCTATAACCAGACCTTCCTAGCTGCTATCCTCCAAAGGTAATATTCATGGTGCTTAAGTCACTGAGGCTTAGGCCGCTCAGCAAGATAGCTGAATTATCGCTTAGGGTTATCAGCAAGCCATTCGCTGTGTCTTCGGCTGCCCCCGTCAGCGTACCTAGATCAGTGAAACTGGTTTCTGATAAATCAAGAACATCTTCATCAAGCTCAAAGTCAGTGATTTGATCCTCGCCGCTATCTAAGTTGAAGACAAATGTGTCAGCCCCGCTGCCGCCAGTAAGCAGGTCATCGCCGCTGCCGCCAGTAAGCAGGTCATCGCCGCTACCGCCATAGATCATATCATCGCCGCTACCGCCATAGATCATATCATCGCCGTCACCGCCTAGAACCGTGTCATTGCCCGCGCCGCCGTAAATGAGATCATCACCGTTACCGCCTGTTACGCTATCATCATCATTTCCGCCGCCCAGCGTGTCATTGCCGCCGGAGCCAATCACCGTGTCATTGCCGGTGCCTGCCCAAACGACATTACCGTCGTCATCGCCTGCTGGGTCGTCTTCTGTTGCGGCGTATATAACGTCATTGCCTGGCCCACCGAACAAATAATCAGCGCCGTCGCCACCTTCAATCGTGTCATCGCCGTTTCCGCCGCCGATTGTATCATTACCGTTACCACCATGAACGTCATCATCGCCGTTGCCCGCAGGAACAACATCATCATCACGGCCA
>JABABO010000096.1 GCA_014238195.1 Kordiimonadaceae bacterium
AATGAAGACTTAGGCGCGGCATCAGTTTGGGGGACACAACAGCTTGATATACACCCAGAAAACAAACTATATGATGGCGTGTTTGGGCTATGGTACAGCAAAGCGCCAGGCATTGACCGCAGCATGGATGTACTGAAACATGCAACAGCAGACGGCACTGCAAAGCATGGCGGCGTTCTGGCCATTGCAGCGGATGATCACGGGGCAAAGTCATCCACATTGCCAAACCAATCTGATCATAATTTTATGGCCGCTTTTATCCCTGAACTTTATCCAGCGAGTGTCCATGAATTTATTGAATATGGATTACTTGGTATAGCAATGAGCCGATTTTCTGGGTCTTGGATTGGGTTTAAATGCATTGCAGAAACCGTTGAAGTGTCTAGCTCGATTGATTTAGCAAGCGAAAAGCGTGACATCATCATACCAACGGATTTTGAAATGCCCGAAGGTGGTCTTGGGATACGCTGGCCTGATGTTTGGCGCGAAAAAGATTGGCGACTACAACGCTACAAAGGCTTTGCGGCTATGGCTTTTGCGCGGGCTAACAAAATTGATCGCCTCGTTTGGGACAGTCCTAATCCTAAATTTGGTATTATTACAACGGGCAAATCATACGGTGATGTCCGCCAAGCACTTTATGAGCTAGGCATCGATGAAAATATCGCCAAAGATATTGGCTTACGACTGTATAAAGTTGGAATGCCTTGGCCGCTTGAACCGCAAGGTATGCGCCATTTCTGCGAGGGATTAGACGAAGTTCTAGTCGTAGAAGAAAAGCGTGAAATGATCGAACATCAAGTACGCTGGCAGCTTTATAACTGGAAGGAAAATGTACGGCCAACTGTGGTGGGTAAGCACGATGAAAATGATCAATGGCTATTGCCGCCTGAAAATGAATTAGAAGTTGGCACAATCGCGCATGCAATTTCTAAACGCATGACAAACCTTTATAAATCAGCCGACATGGAAGCAAACTTAGATTATCTGAGAAATCGCAAACGCGCCTTCGAGGGTTATAGTCCAGAGATAAACCGAGTGCCGTATTTTTGTTCTGGATGTCCGCACAATAGCAGCACAAAAGTTCCCGATGGTAGCCGCGCACTTGCAGGCATCGGCTGTCATATTATGGCAATAAATATGGACCGCGACAATGAAACATTTTCGCATATGGGCGCTGAGGGTGTACCGTGGATTGGTCAAGCCCCATTCAGCAAAGAAAAACATGTTTTTGTAAATCTTGGTGATGGAACTTATGCGCACTCTGGCACCCTTGCAATCCGTCAAAGTGTCGCGGCAAAGGTCAATATTACCTATAAAATCCTTTATAATGATGCTGTTGCAATGACAGGTGGGCAAACAGTGGAAGGGAATTTTACCGTCCCGCAAATCGCTGCGCAGTTAAAAGCCGAAGGTGTGGGTCGCACAGCAATATTGACGGAACGTTTATCTGATTACGCGCTGATCAAACTGCCCGAAAGCGTTGAAGTCTTGGACAGAAAATTCCTGATGCAAATACAGAACGAACTGCGGGAAACAGAAGGCTGTACTGCCCTGATTTACGATCAAACCTGTGCCGCAGAAAAGCGCCGCCGCCGCAAGCGCGGCACTATGGTTGATCCAGATCAACGTTTGTTCATTAATGATGCAGTTTGCGAAGGATGCGGTGATTGCAGTGTTCAAAGCAACTGTGTATCCGTTGAGCCCTTGGAAACTGAATTTGGTCGCAAGCGTAAAATCAACCAATCCACTTGTAATAAAGATTATAGCTGTGTGAAGGGTTTTTGCCCGTCGTTTGTCTCCGTTCGGGGTGCGACTGTCCGTAAATCAAAGGCAGGTGCTGGTGATCTTGATACGTTTAACTTACCTGATCTGCCACAGCCGACATTGCCCGCTTTTGACCCTGAGTACGGTGATTATAATATATTAGTCGCAGGTGTTGGTGGTACGGGTGTTCTGACAATCAGCGCTGTTCTAGGCATGGCAGCACACATAGAAGGCATTGCGGTTTCTGTGCTTGATCAAACTGGGCTGGCGCAAAAAGGCGGGTCGGTTATGTCGCATGTAAGATTTGGCGTTGATACTGACAAATTACGGTCCCCTAGGATTGTCACAGGCCGCGCCCATACACTGCTTGCTTGTGACAGCATTGTCGCCGCCAGCAAAGATGCCGTTAATATTATGCGCAGTGATCGCACGCACGCTGTGATTAACAGCCACCTGTCGCCGATTGCTGATTTTGTACGCAACAAAGATATTGATTTCAAGCACGCGGCGGTCCAAAAGCAGCTTGATGCGTGCACCTTGGAAACTGCACGATTCCGCGTTCCTGCCCATGAACTCGCGAGCGCCTTGATGGGCGATAGCATTGCGACAAACACCTTCCTGTTGGGCTATGCTTGGCAAAAGGGTCTTGTGCCTATTAGCTACGATTCGATCAAAGAGGCAATCTCCATGAATAAAGTTGCTGTTGAAAGCAACCTGCGAACTTTCTATTGGGGCCGTATGACAGCCCATGATAGTGAGGCAGTTTTGCGCGTGCTGAAAGGCAGTGTTGTGGACACTGAAAAACCTGCGGCGGCACTGGATGACATTATTACAAAACGCGTTGAGCATCTTACGGCGTATCAAAATAAAGCTCTTGCCGAAAAATATTTAAACTTCGTTGAACGGGTTAAAGCAGCAGACAGTGACAGCGCTAATAACCAAGCATTAAGCCGCGCGGTCGTCAATAATTATGCCAAACTCCTGAGCTATAAAGATGAATATGAAGTGGCCCGCCTATACAGCGACCCAGCCTTTAAAGCCAAATTAAAGGCCCAGTTTGAAGGAAACCTGAAGTTAAGTTTGCATCTGGCACCGCCCATATTACCTGGAATTGACCCCGCAACAGGTCGCCCGCAGAAACGCGAATTTGGGCCATGGGTATTCACTGCCCTCAAAATACTCTCACGATTTAAAAGTTTGCGAGGCACAGCATTCGATATTTTTGGGTATAATTCTGAGCGCAAGCAGGAACGAGCCCTGATCACCCGCTATGAAACCGCGATTGATAGCGTTTTGGATGGTTTAAATCCTGATAATTATGATGTCGCAGTAGAAATCCTTTCACTGCCTGACATAGTTCGGGGTTTTGGCCCTGTTAAAGACGTCAACATCACGCTTGCAAAAGCTAGGTCTGATACGCTATTAGCGCAGTGGCCTCATATCCCAGATACTGAAGGCAATAGTGTTGCGGCTGAGTAAGAACCGCAAGCGAGCGCTGGCAGCAAGAAGGAAATCCTATGCCTGTATTTGATTCTCGTAGTTTTAAAGCCCATGAGCAAGTCATGTTCTGCAATGATGCAGCAACAGGGTTGAAAGCGATTATTGCTGTCCATTCTACGGCCCTTGGGCCAGCGGCTGGTGGCACACGTTTTTGGGATTACAAAGCAGCGCATAAAGGTGCGCCTGCGGACGTTGCTGAAACACGCGCTGAACAAGATGCCGTGTATGATGTATTACGCCTGAGCCGTAGCATGAGTTATAAAAACGCCATGGCTGGATTACGTCTTGGCGGTGGTAAATCAGTCATTATGGGGAATCCTCGTAAAATTGCTACGCCCGAACTGATGCGGGCTTTTGGCCGTTTTTTAGACCGTATGGGGGGTTGCTATTATGCTGCCGCAGATGTTGGCACCCGCCCAGACATGCTGAAGAATGCATCCGAAGTGACCTCTTACGTTGCTGGGCTTGACGACGGGGAGTTTGCAACGGGTGAACCAGCCCCGCACACAGCACTTGGCGTTTTTACAGGCATGCAAGCGGCTTTAAGACATAAATTCGGTAAGTCTGATCTAAACGGCTTAAAAGTCGCTGTGCAGGGTGTTGGGCATGTGGGGCTTGATCTGACCCGCCACTTACGCGCAGCAGGGGCTGAAATTTATATCGCTGATATTGTTGATAGTCATATCCAAGCTGTCTTAAAGGATGGTCCAGCAACCGTTGTGACCCCAGATGCGATCCATGCCTGCGATGTTGATATTTTCGCCCCGTGCGCCTTAGGGGGCATTATAAATGCGAAATCCATCCCTGAGATTACCGCAACAATCATCGCAGGGGCCGCCAATAACCAATTGGAGACCGAAAGTGTCGGTGACACAGAATTGATGAAGCGTGGGATTTTATATGCCCCAGATTATGTCATCAATGCGG
>JABABO010000055.1 GCA_014238195.1 Kordiimonadaceae bacterium
AATGAATGATAAGATTATCATTCATTGGTCTCGCTATAGAAGCATTTCGTAACCAAATGGTCAACAGCCAAATGGTCACAGTGTCAAGCGTTCCGTTAGTGATTTTACACTCATGCGAAATCATAATAGGCAGTATGCAGAAAGCGAACCAGATCAGTCATTGACCAGTCATACCAAAAGCTATTATTTTTCACCTGTCGTTTATTAAAGCAATCGTATCTACGCGCATTAAGAATGCTGGGAGAATACAGACTTTCACCACGGCGCAAACACAAGCAAGGAGCCATCCATTGGAACCCTTCAAATATACAGGTCTGCCTGGTCGCGTAATTTTTGGCGATGGGACTTTGGGTCAGCTAAAAGAAGAATTAGCTCATTTGGATTGTAAGTCTGCGATGGTCATTACGACCGCCTTTCAAAAAGACCTGGGGCAAAATATTCTCTCAACTTTAGGGGAACTAGGCGCAGTTTTATATACAAATGCTCAAATGCACACTCCTGTTGATACGACAAATGAAGCAATGGCGTTGGTCTCGAAAAACGCTGTTGACTGTTTTATTCCTGTTGGCGGCGGCTCGACCATTGGCTTATCGAAAGCGCTTGCCTTAAGGACGAACCTGCCGCAAATAGCGATACCAACAACATATGCTGGGTCTGAAATGACGCCTATCTTGGGACAGACCGAAAAGGGGTTGAAAACCACACTAAGGGATATGAAAGTCCTGCCCGACAGCGTTATTTACGACGTGTCTCTGACCATGAGTTTACCGCAAACAATGTCAGGGCTAAGTGGCATCAATGCCATTGCCCACGCCGTTGAAGCCCTGTACGCTGAGGATAAAAACCCCATTATCAGCATGAAGGCGACAGAAGGTATTCGCGCACTATATAGTGCACTGTCAAAAATAATGATCGATCCCGCTGATCGTGGTGCCCGGTCAGATGCGCTTTACGGCGCATGGCTGTGTGCGTCATGCCTTGGGTCTGTTGGTATGGCGCTGCATCATAAACTGTGTCATACGGTGGGGGGTACATTTAATCTGCCGCACGCTGAAACCCATGCTATAATCCTGCCGCATGCCATTGCCTATAACTATCATACGGCACGTGATGCAATGCACAAACTGTGCGACGCACTGGGCAGCGATCAGCCCTATAACGCCCTATATAACTTAACTAAATCTATCGGGGCGCCAATATCTTTGAAGGCGTTAGGGATGCCAGAAAGTGGTATTCAACAGGCAACGGACCTAGCGATGAAGAACCAATATTATAATCCACGACCGTTAGAGGCAGATGCGATAAAAACCTTGTTGGCGAAAGCTTGGCGTGGGGATGCCCCCACCCCAGATTAAGTGCCAAATCAAGCGGTATAACGATAGCAAGCGATAGAACAAGTCTAATTAAATAATAGTTTTGATGATATAGCGAGACCAATGAATAATGAGATCATTATTTATTGATAAGTCGAACCGACACAAATACTTATAGCCAAATGAAGGGTCCAAAATTCACTGCATTTGGCTATAGAATAATCATGGCTTCTGATTGATCAAGAATTTGTTCAACCCTCACGTCTGGTGCTATTTCAATCAGCATTAAACCTTTGCTGGTGACATCGAAAACGCCTAAATCGGTGATAATCCTGTCAACACACTTTGTGCCTGTTAACGGTAAATTACAGTTCTTTAGAAGCTTTGGCTCACCGTTCTTGTTCACATGTTCCATAATCACAACGACCCGCTGAACACCGGCAACAAGGTCCATCGCGCCCCCCATGCCTTTGACCATTTTTCCGGGGATCATCCAGTTGGCGATATCCCCTGTTTGTGACACTTCCATAGCGCCGAGAATTGTCAGGTTGATGTGACCGCCGCGAATCATCGCAAAGCTGTTCGCAGACGAAAAATAGGATGTATTCGGTAATTCGGTTACAGTTTGCTTGCCAGCATTGATCAAATCAGGGTGTTCTTCCCCTGGATAAGGGAAAGGACCCATCCCCAACATACCATTTTCCGACTGCAATGCCACATCCACATCCTCGGGGATATAATTCGCCACCAATGTCGGAATACCAATGCCGAGATTCACATAAAAACCATCACGCATTTCTGTGGCGGCTTTGTGGGCCATATCGTCTCTGGACCAAGGCATCAGGTATTCCTCTCACGATTTGTAACAAATTCAATTTTCTTTGGAATTGTGGATTTAACAATGCGCTGCACATAAATACTGGGCACGTGGATATGATTTGGGTCCAGTTCGCCAACACCGACGATTTGATCAACCTCTACAAGGGTGATTTTAGCAGCTGTTGCCATCTCGGGGTTAAAATTCATCGCAGTTTTGTTGAACACTAGGTTACCCGCAGCGTCCGCCTTTTCCGCACGAATAAGGGCAATATCGGCAACAAGGCCATGCTCCAGAATATAGGTTTCCCCCGCAAAATCACGGTGTTCTTTACCCTCAGCCACCTGTGTTCCCACACCAGTTTTTGTGAAAAAAGCGGGGATGCCTGCCCCGCCAGCCCGAATACGTTCAGCAAACGTACCCTGGGGGTTAAATTCTATTTCAATATCCCCGTTGATATATTGCTGGGCAAATATCTTGTTGTTGCCAACATAGGATGAGATCATTTTGTCTATTTGTCGGCTCTCAAGTAATTTGCCTAAGCCAACCCCATCGATGCCTGCGTTATTAGACGCGACGGTCAGCCCCGTAACACCAGTGCGCCCCAAGGCATAAACCAAACTTTCCGGCATGCCACAAAGGCCAAATCCGCCGCACAGGATAGTCATGTGATCCTTGGCAATATCAAGGAGCGCATCATCTGGGCTGTCATATATCTTGTTAATCATTTTTTTCACCGCTTTACCCACTAACCTTGCATCTATCAGCCTGCCTTTGTAAGCAACATCAAAAAATGGATACTACCAATCCATGAAATGGCCCCAGAAGTTGCTGCAGGAATGTGACTCCACCATCATATTTTTATTGACAAATCTGTAATTAACACGTAAATCGTACTAATTAGTACGATTTTATAGAAACAAATGGCATTAAAAAGGAACGGGTTATGTCGGAAAAAGATCCTATTCTCATCGTTGGCGGGGGGCCAACAGGCGTAGTTTTAGCGATTGAGCTATCACGTCGGCAGGTGCCCTTCAAAATCATTGACTCTAAAGACCGGCCAGTACCAACATCCAGGGCTTTTACTATTCACGCAAAGACGTTGGAGATTTTTGAGCAACTGGGTATCGTTGAAAAATACCTGAATACAGGTATTAAAAATTATGGGTTTGCTTTCACGTTTGAAGGCCTGAGTGAAAAACCTGCCCTTGATTTCAGGATTTTACGCTGCCGCTATCCGTATATTTTAAATTATAGCCAAAATGAGACCGAGCGGCTTCTGCGGGAGCACCTTACCGCGACTTACGGCGTTGACATTGAGTGGGGTAACCGGCTCACTGGCTTGGAAACAGACGAAAACGGTACTGTCACAGCAACGATAACAAATCAGCAAACACAGGAAGAAGAGGTTTTTAAACCGTCTTATATTGTTGGCGCTGACGGGGTGCACAGTTATGTCCGAAAAAGTCTGAATCTGCCGTTTGAAGGGGAAGCCTATGAAGGTATGATCATGCAAATGATGGATACGGAAGTAGAAGGCTACGAGGAAGACCCGCAGTGGACGCAGTATTTCATGAAAGAAAATAATTTTCTTCTCACAACTATGCTGCCCAATGGCAAGTGTCGGCTGTTAGTGTCTGACCAAGGCGAGTCCGCTGATCGGAAGAAAAACACACGCCGTGACGCTTTTCAACAGGTTATGGATGAACATGGGGTGAGCGGCACAATTTCTGAGCCTGAATGGACAACACAATGGGTCATTTGGAAACGGCTTGCCGACATTTACAGTAAGGGCAAAGTATTTTTGTGTGGTGATTCCGCACATGTGCATTCACCGTCTGGCGGGCAGGGCATGAACAGCTGCATTCAGGATGCTTGGAATTTGGGATGGAAATTGGCTATGGCTTGGCGCGGCGAGGCAAAAGCTGAACTGCTTGACACTTACGGCGATGAACGCAAGCCAGTGGCCCAGCAGGTCATTGATGGCACTGACCACATGCATGACATCATTATGGCGCACGGCAAAGGAATGGAGGAGCGCATGGCGCTTACCCAATCCGATGGTTGGCAAATTGAAGTCACTGAAAGGATTGCGGGAATTTCCTATACGTACTTTGGGATTAATAAGCTTCCCGACGGATTGGAAACTTTGGAAGGCGGCCCCCGTATAGGCGATAGGGCACCAGACGTAGATTATCCTGATTTCAGAACTTTGTTTGGTTACCTGCGGAGTCCAGAATTTTCGATGATTTTGATGCCTGCGTCGGATGCAGAGGCTGCTAAGGCCGTTGACTTGCTCAATGAAGCGAGTGGAGCATTTGGTACCACCGTCAAAAGTTTCATTGTTAGCAAACAACCCCTTGACGCGGTGACCTGTGAAAATACCATTCTAGATCCAGAAGATCAAACCACTGAGAAATATGGACGTGGTAATGAAGGGCGGATTTATCTGATCCGACCAGACGGATATGTTGCATTCAAATGCAGTTTTTCACAGTTCGATAAGCTCGTCGAATTCTTTGGCTATTGGTTCAACGAGTGAAGGCACTTGCAGAGATGTGCGGACAGCACTGGCTGTGTTGTCCCATGTGCTCTATAGCCAAATGAGGTAAATATTGATCACCTCATTTGGTTATAGGCATTTGTTTCGGTTCGACTTATTCCAAGAGACTTTGCTAATAATAAAGTCATTATTCATTGGTCTCGCTCTATAAGGCAAGTGTGGCTTTTAGATAAGAATACTCTACAGATAATAGCGCCCTGTAAAATAACAGGACCTATTATGAGAAAGGAAAGATAATGGTAAAAATTAAGGTAACTGACAGAGACCAATCTATTCATGATGTGACCGCTGCTGAGGGCGATACTCTGATGACTGTTCTCCGCGATAATGGATTTGTTCGCGGTGAGTGTGGGGGCTTGATGATCTGCACAACATGTCATGTTAAGATTGCCCAAACATGGACCGACAGGGTTGGTTCAACGCCCGAGGACGAGGCGGACATGATCGATGGCACTGGAAACCTGCTGCCTGGTGCGTCTCGTTTAGGCTGTCAAATTGAAATTTCTTCCATACTTGATGGGTTGGAACTGACCATTGCGGAAGACATTTAGCAGGAATTTATAAGCCGTCAGGCCTGATGGCGACAAAACTCTCTCACCTTGAGCAAGGGCGGGTTCTAATGTATTTGAGGGCGGGCAATCAGGCCAGAAGAAATGCGGTAGGGCGAATCCAATTATAGCCAATTGCGGTGAATTTTGCTCCCCTTATTTGGCTATAAGTCTTTGTGTCGGCTCAAAGTATCCCTAAGCACTGAGCGAATAATGAGACCATTATTCATTGATCTCGCTATACATATAACCATATCAGACCCCATTTCAGCTTGGGCGGCCTTAGCCCCATTATGGTGCTTGGCAAGCACTGTAAAATGAAAATGAAAAATCACTATATGGGGATCCCCATATAATGATTGCAAAAGATCAAATCTTTAGCCATAAATCAATGAAAGGACTCTAGCATAACTGGATGAACTGCGCGTCGCAGGTCACTCGCGGAGTCAATTAAATTGGTTATTGAAAGAGTTAGGTGGTGAGACCCATGATTAGTAAGTTCAATACAACAGGATAAATTATGGATTTTTCACAAATAGGACCAGCCACGTCCCCTCAAGTGTCAATTGACCCACGCAAAATATTTTATAGCTTACCAAGCTTGGAAAATACACCAAATGATTTATGGAGCGGACAATCATCCGCATTGATAGATTGGCATGAGCATAGAAAGCGTAACGATGTCCTAGTTTCTTTAAATACAGGTGCTGGCAAAACTATTGTCGGCAGCTTAATCGCGCAAAGTCTTGTGAATGAAGGTTTGGAAAATGTGCTATATGTCTGCTCAACTATTGACCTTGTTAAGCAAACGGCAAAAGAATGTGATAGCCTTGGAATTAAATATTCTGTTCGAACAAGAGGGCAATTCAACAATACGCTTTTTGAAGCAGGCAACGGATTTTGTATAACAACTTATACCGCTTTATTCAACGGCTACAGCGCTTTGAGAAGGCGATATTTCCCACAGGCCATCATCTTCGATGATGCTCATGTAGCCGAGAGCACACTAAGAGATGCATTTACTCTTAAAATTAATCGTGCAGATCACCGTGACTTATTTGATGAAATCGCTACCCTATTTGAACCACATTTCAAAGAACTGGATGTTAGCGGGAAGTTTCGGGATAGCTTAACCAATGAACATCATTCGACATGTATGGCAGCCCCGCGAGGCCTATATCAACGCATAGATCAATTACTACAAATTCTAAGAAAGTATAATATTAAAAACGATGATGACCTCAAATACTCATTTGTACACTTGGAGGATCACATAAAAGCATGTGCTGCTATATTTTCTCGTGGCTGCTTTGAACTATCACCTCCATTTTTACCCTCCCTAGCCTTCGATATTTTTGAGAGATCGATTAGAAGAGTGTATTTATCAGCAACCCTTCAATCACAAACTGATTTCATTCGAGCGTTTGGCCGCTTACCCGATTATTCAGTAGAACCAAACAATGACGCAGGCAACGGAGAACGCTTAGTTATAAATGGTATGGGCGTTGAAGGAGACTTCTCACAAGAGTATATTAAATTATTGTCTGAAAAAATAAAAACTATCGTTGCTGTACCAAGCTATTCTCTTGCGGAACAAAATTGGTCAAATGTTGGTACTCCTCCTATCAAAGAAAATTTCAGTTCTGAACTTGAAGCATTTAGGCAAGCTGATCGAGGCGCTTTCATTCTTGTATCTAGGGTTGATGGGATAGATTTGCCGCATGACACTTGCAGGATCATGGTGTTAGAAGGTGTTCCTACTGGCACATCTCTTTTAGAACGTTATCAGTGGGAGTTCTTACGAATGAATAATGTTCAATCGGTTAGAGTTGCTAATCGATTAGCGCAGTTATTTGGTCGCATAAACCGAGGCAGAAAGGATTACGGAATTTTCCTGATTCAGGGGCGAGAATTAAATACGTGGTTGCGTAAAGATAAACACATTGCTCTTTTGCCTACATTATTACAAAAACAAATTCTTCTAGGCCGCAGAGTTCAGGAAGGCATGGACATCAAAGACTATTCTAAAGTAAATGAATTGATGACCTCAGTCCTATCACGAGATCAATCATGGCTTACTTATTATGAACAAGAAGTAAAACTAGGGGAATTAGACCAAGAACAATTAAATCGCTTTTCAGAAAATGAGCCATTTATGGTTAAAGCTGCCCTATCAGAAGCTAAATACGCCGCAGCTGTATGGAATGGTGATTATTGTAAAGCAAGGCGAGCGTTAGAGGATACAATTGATGCAACGACAAAAGCAGACACCCCACTCGGGGGGTGGCAAGCCGTTTGGTTAGCAGCAATGTTTGATTTGGATGGCGATGAAGAAACAGCTGAAACATTTTATGGAATAGCACGTTCAAGACTTGGCTCAGCAATTACTTTACCAAGGAAGCGTCAAAAAGCCTCCGAGGATGGCAAAGCCTTAGTGTGCAATGATTTCTATCGTCAAATTAGCTCCTATTTAGATTATACACACACCGACAAATATAACGCTGAAATACTAAAACTTAAAAATGAATTTAACTTCATTGAAGAAGGCTCACCAAGGCAGGCTGAAGCAGGGGTTCGGAAATTAGGGGAACTTCTCGGCTTTCAATCCATAAGACCAGACAATGATGACGGCACAGGACCCGATGTTCTTTGGCTCGACAATAATGAAAACTTAGCTTTAGGGTTTGAATTGAAAACAGATAAAAAGTCAGCAAGCCCCATTTATTATAAGAATGATATTTCACAAGGGCATGATCATATATCTTGGGTACAAAGCAAGTATCCAGATCACAAATTATTAAGGTTATTATTTGTGGGCCCCGAAGGTAAAGTTGACCATAAAGCTAATCCAACAGAGTTAATGGGGATATGCCATACAAATTCAATAATTGAATTGGGAAACAAAATCCTCGCATTATTAAGTGACTACAGAAGGTATACCCCTCGTCAAAGGATACCAGCTTTAACCCCTGAGAGTAAAAAAGCTGAATGGGAACTTCCAAGTCTAGCTGATAATTTATGCAATTTTCATATGAATTATGCAATTTTTACCTGATAGATGGGTAACACTTTAAAATTGAGGCATAGGTAATACTATTGACCTTTGCTAGGAGAGCAAAGATGCTTTGGCAAGAGTGTAATGTTATGGATGAAGGTTAAAATGTAACCTATGTGTCCAGAATGGGCCGAAGAAAAATGGTGTCCGGGGGCGGTTTGAGCCACCGACACGCGGATTTTTAGTCGACTGCTCTACCCCTAAGCTAATCAGGCATTTTCTAATAGACATCTGATTTATAGTCAAATATAGCCAATTGCGGTGAATTTTGATCATCTCATTTGGCTATAAGTCTTTGTGTCGGCTCAAAGTATCCCTACGCACTGAATGAATAATAAGGCCATTATTCATTGTAAGCATATGTTTTATATATATTAAAACTTTTGATTGATTTTCATTAATTATACTCTACTATCTACCATTCATTGATAGATAGGTCTTGTTATGCGCTGGATACTTGTAACTTTTAGTACCCTTTTTACGTTAAATTCATTTAGCTATGTTCATGCTAATAGTGTTAAATACCAATATGGCTGTGCCTTAATTCCTGCGGCTGTAGACCTTAATTATTATCAGAAGGCATATGGTAAAACAGGGGCGGGTTTGCACAGTGCTCTTAATGCCATCGTAAAAACTGGGGCTCATAAATTTACCTATAAGCAAGCTTGGGATCAGTTGCGGTACACGGATGAAGACCCGTGTAATACACAGAATGTGATTTTGCTCTATAGTGGCAGGTCAGCAGGTAAAAACACAAATAACACGACAGGCTCGTGGGCCAATAAAATGGACGCATGGGACCGCGAACATGTCTGGGCAAAAAGTCATGGATTTCCAAAATCATCAAGGGCCGCTTACACCGATCTTCACCATTTGCGGCCCGCGGATCATCAAACAAACATGAAGCGTAGCAACAAAGATTTTGCCGAAGGTGGTGATCCCTTTGAAAAAGTTACAGGGGTTTTCACTACGGCGACGACATGGGAACCCCCAGACACTGTCAAAGGTGATGTTGCGCGCATGATTTTTTACATGGGTATACGTTATGAAGGGGACACAAAAGTACCTGATCTGACAGTTGTTGAAGGCCCGACACAAAATGCCACGCCCAAGCTTGGGGATTTATGTACATTATATCGCTGGCATGAGATGGATTTTGTAGACCACTGGGAAGTAAACCGCAATAACCGTATTCATGAGCGTCAAGGGAATCGCAATCCTTTTATTGACCATCCAGAATGGGTTCAGGCCATTTGGGGTTCCAAGTGCCGTGCAAACCTTGGCAATACGGCGATGCTTATTGATCAAGACTGACCGTAATCAAGCTCACGTCACTCATGGACAATCCAACAAGGAATAAGCTTGTCCCTTCAAATTCCAATCGTATCCCTAAGCTGCTGTTTTCTGTATGGGCTTGTGCATAAGCTTCCAAACCGTTGTTGGGGTTATAATCACTGACTTGTCCCAGTTCCAAGCGATCATCGGTAATAATAAAGTCGGTAATTGTGTCATTGCCACCGCCATTGATCACACCAACAAAGTCTTGCCCCGCGCCCAACGTGAAGTGATCATCCCCAGCACCAATCCAAAGCGTGTCATGGCCAGCACTAGCTACAAC
This sequence comes from Kordiimonadaceae bacterium, assembly GCA_014238195.1. Classification (GTDB taxonomy): domain Bacteria; phylum Pseudomonadota; class Alphaproteobacteria; order Sphingomonadales; family Kordiimonadaceae; genus JABABO01. Next base: position 9,915 of record JABABO010000055.1, read on the forward strand.
CGTATCATCGCCATCACCGCCATATATTATATCTTGGCCGTACCCTGCATTGATAAAGTCGTTGCCCGCAGCACCATAGATAATATCATTGCCTTCATTGGCATAAATGACATCATTATTGCCACTATCATTATCGTCGCCAACGCCGCCAAATATGGTGTCGGCCCCTGCGCCTGCGTATAGTGTGTCGTCGCCAGCGCCGCCGCCAATAATATCATTGCCGTTTGCCGCAAATATAAGATCATCACCAAGGCCTGCCCAAATGGTATTTGCAGCAAGCAAATCATCAAGAATTTCATCAATTGTGAAAACATTATCACCATTAATGTCGTCCCAGCCCCCACCAATAAGTGTGTCATTACCAACACCACCAAACAATGTATCAAAACCGTCGTCCGTAATATCTGTATTGCCATCAATACCAGCGCTGGTGCCGTCACCGATCAACAAGTCATCCCCTGGTCCACCACCAATGACATCATTGCCGTTGCCGCCAAAAATAATGTCCGGTGCATCATCGGACCTACCAGCAAATATCGTGTCATTTCCCACATCCCCGCTAACGATATCGGCGCCCCCGTCCCCCCTCAGCACGTCATGACCACTGCCGCCATAGATCAAATCATTACCCGCAGCCCCGAATAATGTATCATTGCCAGCAAAACCTGCGATGAGTTCGCCGCTGTTATTGCCTGTATATTTATCCGAAACGTCTGTCAGGATGTTTTGCACATAATTAGGAACATCTGTATCGCCCGTGGCTTTACTCCAAGCTTCAAGGATTGCATTTTCAGCAAAGGCACGGACATCTTCGTCGCTCAATTGATCTGATGCCACATCAAACGCATAGTCTGATAGCTCATCAAACAAAGCATCAAGTACAAGTTTTTCAGGATGCAGCAACGCGTCACGTACCAATTCACCGATAACCGTAGCCCCAAGCACAGTATTTGTCGCGCCGAGCACATCACCAGCAATATCTAGCGCCCCTAAAAAGCTATCGACAATCCACGGCAGGTCATTGGATAGCTCTTCTAATCTAAGGTTTCCAGCTTCATCCTCTCCTGCAAGGGCTAAGATCACAAGGTCCATTGCGTGATTATCTAGTTTGCCTGCTATATCAAGCAGACTAGAAGCATGGTTCAGGTCAATAACATCTGGTGGCTGGCCAAAACTGTAATCGTACCCAAGAAATTCGAGAAGCTCGTTATTAATCACATAGCCATAGACCGCCTGGGCTGCTTCGCCCCAATTCCAATTCTGGACAGGGTCCAGGGTTAAGGTATTTTCATCCCCAACCGTTAGGGTCACATTAAAGGCCGCTTCAAATGCGTCGTTGCTTACCCCGACCGAGAACGCAATATCACCGCTAATGGCGGTTGTGGACAGCAAGGCACCCAGCGCATCTGTATCATAAGTGTGTCCATCGACAATCCGTTCAATCCACGGTGTGGCATCAGCCGCGTTAAAAACTACAGCTTCACCAAATCCTTGCGCCGACAAAAGTGATGCTAGAGCACCACCAAGCGAGTGACCCGTTAGCACGAGCTCCTTACCTTGGCTTTCAGCATACGACGCAGCCAGTGTTGCATATAGATACGCATTTAATGTTTGGTCAGGAACTGTTTCAAACAGGCTTTGTACGTCTGTTAAAACAATAGAAAGGTCGGTGAGTAAATCTTCAATCGAGCGCAAGTCAGTCCCTGCAATGCTAAGAACAATAGCATTTTGGTCAGGATGTTCATATATTTTGGCATCAAAGCCTGTGTAATCCCATGTTTCGGCGAGGGGAACACCTGTTAAGGTGATAGTGTTCAGATTGTTGAAGGCAGCAACTGCTTCATTATCAGCAACTATCGACCAACCAAATACTGTCTCCCCTGTAATATCATCAAGGGCATCCAAGGCGACATCTGCGATGCGAAATGCATCCTCGTAAACATGATTAGCCAATAGTGCGAGCTCATACGCAGTAACAGGCGCTGTATAAATAGGGTCACCAATGACTTTAATATCGCTGTTTTCGCCTTCGCGCTGGCCGTCATAGCTGACATCGAAAATATATTCCGCGGACCCAAAAATATCACCGCTATAATGGGCTGTCCAAAATGCTTCTATGTACCAATAACCATCTTCCCCTAAAGTTGCTTGATCAGCAGAAACGATATACTCAGCAACTTTATCATCACCGATGAGATCATTTTCAAAAACTTCAAAAATAGTATCGGTTTCTGGCGCTTTATCAAATTGAGCAATCATAGTGACCAGTGTCCCGTGCTGGTAATCAACATCTGGGTCTGCCCAATAAGCATCAACCAAGTCTACTTGAGGACTAAGCACAATTAAATCAGTGTTTTCACGTTGGTTTTGATCATCATATTCCGCACGAATTTCATAGCGAGCATCATCATCGCCGCTTTCACCAAGATAATCTGCAATCCATGTGGCACTTACAGTCCAAGTGCCATCATTGTTTTCATGCGCCTCAGCAGCATTTACTGTTATTGTTGCAACAAGGTCTTCATTCGTGGTGTCTTGTTCCAATATTTTAAAGAGAGTGCTGCGAGTTGGTTGTAAATCAAATGTCGCGGATATACTGACAGCATCTCCAATACTTAGGGGTCCGTCACGGTCCCATTTTACGTCAATGAGCTGAGGACTTGCTGCTGTAATCACGTTGATTATGTCGCTTCGTCCAGATAAAATATCATAGGATACATCCGCGTAATATTCTGGCGTTGAGCCACCGCTTAGATCAGGGGTCCAGCCTGTAAAATCGACAATCCATCCCCCTAGTGTTTCTTGGATGCTGTATGCACCAGCTACAAGTGTGTAAGTAGCAATCATATCATCGGAAACAAAATCATCCTCAAAAATCGTGATGGTTATGGTATCCGTTGGTAAAAAATCAAAAATGATCCGCACATAGACAGGCGCGCCGTTGATGACCTCCGCACCTCCGGTAATAGTGTTGTCGCTAATAGGATTGTAAAAACTAACATCGCTGATGGTTGGCACTCTTGCTTCCTTTTTTTCAGAACAGGCAAAGTTCTATAGCCAATTGCGGTGAATTTTGATCACCTTATTTGGCTATAAGTCTTTGTATCGGTTCGACTTTGCAATGAATAATAAGATCATTATTCATTGGTCTCGCTATATGTCTGTATCACAGGGCATTGTTCCTGTGTGGTTAACGACTAATCAATTCTCAATAATTACTCTAAAAAGATGCGAACTGAATCCAAAATGCCACACAATTCTTTATGGGTTACCGCTAGATAGAATAAAGATTAAGTAGCGATATTTTTTGGGTTAAGTAGTTTGTCTTGAAAATATCCATACCACCGTTATAGCCAATTGCGGTGACTATTGATCACCTTATTCGGCTATAAGTCTTTGTGTCGGTTCGACTTACCAATAAATAATGAAACCATAAATTAAATCAGGCCTTATGCAGGGGTCTCCTGTATATATTTGCTGACTTGGCGGTGCATACAGAGGGATTATTTCTATTCATAGAGTAGTTTAAAGTCATGAAGGGCTAGATCGTTTGATCATATGGCACGCCCATTGGCATATGATCAGGTTCTCTAATTTTCTTCGGGCCCTGAATATTAGATTAGAAGTCCGACAAAGCCCTTCATCAACTTTTTAGAAAAATGCCACAGCTTAAGTGCTTAAGGCTATTTTTCAGCTGCCGGGTGAGCAAGCATCGACCGTAATGGTGATATGGCCAGCTCAACGGTGCTCTATTTAATTACGATATATGTAAAATAATGTCAAGTGAAAAATATTTATGCAACTTAACGAGCTAAACCGTATTGACAGTAACTACCTTAGGGGGTACGAATGTATGACCACTATCGCGATTAATTATGTAGCGCGATGGTGCCGGATTTCAATAAAGGAATCCGGAACTGCCTGGATTGTGACCCCGTGCAGTCAGACCGTCCAAATCTTCACCACCTTGGCGCCGCCCTTATGGTGAAGGATATGTATGGTCAGGACAAGTTGCGAATGCTCTGATAACTCACAATCTAGGATAAGATATGTCTAATAAAGGTTTCAAGTATAATAAAACTACTAAGAGGGGTGTATTAAACCAATCCCCCTTAAGTAAAAATTTAGTGAATACTACTTATGAGTATTTACCTGAAAGACTCGGAACGACACAGGTTGATATTATTTGTAAATCTTTTGCACCCACAAAACAACAGCTTCAATGTCTTGAGTGTTTACGGTATCGAAGTGCTGTATTTCCTTGTCATTTTCACAGTCCAAACGAGCATCAGACTGTGACAGATTAAATCGAAATGAAGCATAATCGGGATTTGGCTTGTCTGGTAAAGATATCAACCAATTCTCACCAGCTGCTGTTTTATGATACTGGCGTATATAAAGGTGCTCTTGTTTTGTATCTCTTCGAAACACAAGTAAGCTACCTGGTATCATCGGGTAAAAATGAATTCGTGGATCGGCTGCTATAATGATACTTCCTTCTGATATTTCTTGGCTTAAACTATTATCACCCATACGATACGCTGTTAATCCCCGTGCAGTTTCAGCGTCAATGGGAACAGCAACTTGCCGCGGTGAAAAGCTTTGCGGCAGGGGTAAAAGGCTGCCTTGTCCAGTGACCGAGCCTAAAATAGCCAATGTTTCTGACTTTTCATGGTCGGGAGGCTGGACAAGTTGACCCTGATCAAGGGATAATAAAAGATGTTCTAGCGAAAGTCCAAGGTATTCAGATAATTTTAAAACTTCATTGCTTTGCACTTCACGTTTCCCAGTAATGACATCTGTGATTCGTGGCGGGGTCGTTTTAAGACTGATCGCTAGGTCCTTTAACTTATGTCCACGCTTTTTTAAGCGGCTTTTTATCCAATTTTGTGGCTGCATGTGTAAAATATTCCGCTTTCCGAAAATAACTGTTGACTTGCGAAAGTCGTAATTTCTACAATGTAGCAGTCAAATCACTTTTTTTCAAGTGCCAAGCCAATGCCCAAGGCTTATAGCGGAAAAGTGATGCAGTGCCACGCCCATAACTTTAAGAAGGAAAAAGACTATGTTTACAAAAACAGTGGAACGGGCACTGGAACAAGCTGCTAAAGATTTAGCGTTAGAAGCTGGTCTACTGCCTGATGATGAAAGCGTTACCCTAAAGGATGAACACGACCCACTTGGCTATGACGATAGTTTGTATGCTGTTGTTGAGACAAGGATGGTCGAAGCGGCTTGGACCCTGCGGCGATTACCAGACAGGGAAGCAAGTTTCATATATGCCAAACAGGTTATGTGGCCCGATGTGAAACCTGATGGTATTGATAATATACCTGAACCCCTAACCACCCTGCAGGCAAGAAAACGTGTTCGTTTAACCCCAAAAGCTATTGACCGAATGCAGCCCACCTTAGATTTATTGCATTTACTGCCTGACCAAGATGATCGCCGCATTTTATTTTGGGGGGCATGGCATCAGGATGGTGAGGTGCAATCCCGTATACCTTGGGCAAAAGTTCGTCGTAGTATGAGGGTGGGTTTATCGCGTTGGACCTTAAAACGCCGATATAGTGATAGTATCGCTTGGTTATCGCGTGTGATTTGTATGCAGCGTTAAAAAAAACCTCTGGCTGCAGGGCGCAGAAAACAAGGGCTTTTGGATGCAATAATAAAAATTCTGCGTTTTTTTGAAAAAAACACTTGCACCTTACCCCCCTTTTATGCACCTTATATGAAGCCATAGTGACCGAATGTGCCCGCTGCTGAGGTATTATCCTCACAGCGGGTATTTCATTTGTAGGGACAAGCCCAGTTTCTACAGTTTATAAATCATTCTAAATTTAAATTGGCTCGCCCCAAATTAATCATCTTAAGGCTTTTGAGCGGTGTTCAACTCGCTTTTTGATACAAAGCTTTATGTTTTGGATATTCTTATGAACGATAGTAGTTTGATGCGGGAACGTCGTAGCGCGTTCCTAAGCGGTTTGGCACGCGCAAAATCCGTTAGTCGTGCTGCCGATGAAGCAGGTATTGCTTGCAGTACGCTTTATGGGTGGCGCCGTGCTGATCAGTCTTTTGCTAAAGCTTGGGCTGATGCCATTGAAACGGGTACAGACTTGATGGAAGACGAAGCCTTTCGCCGTGCTGTTGAAGGTATGCCCAAACCTGTGTATCGGGGCGGTGAAAAAGTAGACGAAATATTGGATTATTCTGATGCAATGTTAACGTTCTTGCTGAAAGCGCGCCGCCCTGACAAATTCAAAGATAAGCAATCTGCGGTCACTAGCAAACACCCCTCTAAACTTGATCTGAAAGGAGCCCGCGATGCGCTTCAAAGCAAGTTTGCTCAGATCTGCGACAGCGAAGAAACGTAGCAAGTTTCTAAACAGTCTAACGGATATGGAAGCAGCTTTATTGCTCTATGATTGGCCTTTTTGGGCCCGTGAAACGCAACTGCCACCACCAAGTGATTGGACCCATTGGTTAATTTTGGCAGGGCGTGGTTTTGGTAAAACGCGCACTGGCGCAGAATGGGTCCGCAGCCTAGTGGAACAAGGCGCAGCCCAGCGTATTGCATTAATAGCACCAACATCGACGGACGCACGGCAAACAATGGTGGAAGGTGAAAGCGGATTACTGTCCATATCACCGCCTTGGAATAAGCCGCATTTTGAACCCTCAAAGCGCACACTGACATGGCCAAATGGTGCACAAGCTGTGCTTTATAGTGCTGATCAGCCCGAAAGGCTGCGCGGTCCGCAGCACGACGCCGTTTGGGCCGATGAATTATGCGCGTGGCGGTACGGCGATGAAGCGTGGTCCATGCTGATGTTTGGATTGCGCCTTGGTAAGCATCCACGCACCTGCATTACAACAACACCGAAAGCAACGGCCTTAATCAAAGGGCTGCTAACCCAAGATAACGTGCATGTCACCCACGGCACCACGTACGATAACTTAGATAATCTTGCGCCAACTTTTAGACGGGAAATTATTGCTAAGTATGAAGGCACCCGCTTGGGCCGCCAAGAACTGAATGCTGAAATACTCGAAGATGTTCCAGGGGCCTTGTGGTCACGGGCGATGTTGGAGAGTTTACGGGTCGCCAAAATGCCGCAGTTTAGCCGTATCGTTGTCGCCGTTGACCCACCTGTTACCAGCGGGGCCAGCGCTGATGAATGCGGCATTGTTGCTGTGGGGCTTGCAAAAACCCATGCTTATGTGATCGCTGATCGTTCCGTGCGCGGCCTGACCCCGCTCGAATGGGCGCAACGCGCTGCGAATGTGTATTTTGAACTCAGCGCCGATCGACTGGTTGTCGAAGTTAATCAAGGCGGTGAATTGGTGACAACCCTTATGCGGCAAGTCGATGATACCATTGCCATAACCGCTGTGCATGCAAGCCGCGGCAAAGTAGCACGTGCCGAACCTGTTTCTGCACTGTACGAGCAAGGCCGCGTGCATCATGTTGGCACATACCCAGCCCTAGAAGACCAAATGTGCATTTTTACAACTGATTTTGATAAAGCCCAAATGGGCACCAGCCCAGACCGTGTCGATGCACTGGTGTGGGCGTTAACAGACTTAATGCTGGGCAAACGATCCCAGCCAAAAATGAGGCAGCTATGATGACTTTTTTAGACAAAATCTTCACCCGTAAAGGGCCTGTTGAACACAAGAACCAGAAGCATCAAGCTGTCTCTGGCACACAGCCAGACAAGCGTAAAGCATCACGTCCTGTGTTCTCGCGCGTTGGGCCAGGCCAAGCCGTGGGCACGCCGCTCAGGTACGATCGGTTGGCCGACGAAGGCTACCGCCGTAATGTTGTGGTGTATCGGTCGGTTTCCTTAGTATCGCGGGCAATCGCGTCAATCCCCTTAAAAGTCACGGATGGCACTCAGGTGATGAGCGACCATCCCCTGATAAATTTACTGCAATCGCCAAATCCACGCGTAAACGGTAGTAGCTTCCTGTATAATATGGTCAGCCAGTATCTGATTGCCGGGAATGCTTATATTTTAAAAGTTGGGCCAGAAAACCAAACAACCCCCGCCCGCGCTGCCATGCCAAGCGAGCTTTGGTTACTGCGCCCTGATACCTGCCAAGTGGTTGAAGGCACCGACGGACTGCCAAGCGCTTATAAGCAAACCGTGGCGGGTAAATCCCGCATATTTGACGCTGAAAATGTCATGCACTGGAAAACATTTAACCCTTTATCCGATTGGTACGGCATGGCCCCCCTTGAGGCCGCAGCGCTGGCGATTGATAGCCATAACGAAGGCAGTCGCTGGAATTTGGCGCTGATACAAAACGGCGGTGCGCCGAGCGGTGTTTTATACCAACCCGATACGGATATGGTGTTAACCGACAAGCAGTTTGGCAACCTGAAAAACCAAATTGAGGAACAATATACGGGTGCTGTCAATGCGGGACGGCCCTTGTTGTTGGAAGGCGGCCTGCGCTGGCAAGATATGGGCCTTAGCCCCAAGGATATGGATTGGACCAGTGCCAAAAATATGACCGCACGGGAAATCGCCCAAGCGTTCGGTGTGCCGCCGCAAATGTTGGGCTTGCCCGACGCACAGACCTATGCCAATTACGCCGAAGCGCGTCTTAGCCTGTGGGAAGATACTGTTATCCCGATGGCAAAGGAATTGATGCGCGAATTGGGTGCTTGGCTCGGCCCTTATTATCAAGCATTGCCACAAAACGGTCGCCCGCAATCACCCCTGACCATTACCCTTGATTTGGATGATATTCCTGCCTTGGAAATAAAACGCCAAGCCAAATTTGAGCGGGTCAATACATCTGACTTTTTAACTGTCAATGAGAAACGCCATATTATGGGATATGCAGATTTGGAAGATGCGGATGGTGATCGATTAATGAAGCCAATGACAATGATATAAGGGAGGTGAAAGTGGCATATAGCCAACAATTGGAATATAAGCTTTGTCGTTCTGACATATGGTGTGATGGCGATTTGGTATTTTCACCCTCGCCGCTCGAACCTTGTGACTGCTTTGAAGTTAAAAAAGCAAAAAAGCAAATTCGAACAGTGTCATCGCAAGTTCGGGCGCGGTTTCAGCAATTAAATGCTGAGCTTATGGCCGCAAAAAAGCAAGGCATGACCCATAAAGTTTGGGTTATAGCTGGTGGCAGCAAAGTCAGACCAGGCCATACGAAGATGGAAAGGGTCAAAGTGCCGATAGATGAACCTTTCAGCATGAAAGATAGTCGGGGCAATCCATTTAAATTGCGCTTACCCAGTGACCCGACTGTTCCCCTTGAATTAACCGCCAATTGTCGGTGTACTGTGCGCTATAGCCCATCAGGGCACAAGTGCGAAGCTTTTCGCAGGGACATGATTGATGCAAATAGAAGCAAATGGCATGCAGATGTTGATCGGGAAATTTTAGTAATGCGTATAGAGCATGCCAAGAAAGTGATCGGCGAGAAATTTGATAAGGACCTGTGGGGCGTGGTTTTCAATCTACTGGGTGGTCTTATTGTTGCGGGGGTAAAGGCAAATGTGGCTGAAGCTTTGCTTGAAATGTATAAAGCTATACATATAATTTATGCCATCAATGAAAACTTGGCGAGGGAGCTAGAAATAACCCTGATGCCTTTGCTCCGAGAATACGATGCAACATTGAAGAACTACCGCGAAGCCGAAGACCATATCCGTCAACTTGATGAGGAATTATATAGAAGCGCGTGTCCAACATATGGCGCTAAAATGAAAAACCGCAGTACCTATGCGCGGGGCTTACGCAAATTGTTTTAATTTTTGCGATTGCAGATTTCAGGCAGCCTAAGTGTCGAGATCTTGATGCCATACATGTCTTCGACGATACGCTTATCAATATCTGCCCGTTCTTCCTGCGTCAGTTTTTTTCTCAGATCATCCAACAGGGCAGCGTCAAAAGGCATATGGTTTTTTTCCAATGCCTTTTGCATCACATACATCGCCCTAAGGTCATGGGGTTCCTGTGAATGCTGCAAGATACAGTGCATGAAACTCAAGGCATGTTTATTGCCCATATCGGCTATATCATTTAGAATAAATTGGTTATATTCCGTCAGTGACATGCCTGAAAGATAAGGTCGGTTGATGATGCGATAGTCTGGGGGGGGGGCAGGGTTATTTTGCAGCCAATATAAATTTTCCCTGACAAAGTCCAGATCATAATTTTTGTTCAGGGCTTCGGTGATCCAGATATGTGCATATGTTGGATTAGCCTGAAAGATATAACCTGTTCTTAAAGAATACCTCCTGCCATCGTAGAGTCTTTTTGCCTCCTCTACTAAACGGACTGGCGAGGCATACCCCAGCCTATCCAGTTGCATGGACCAATAATTGAATATGCCGCTTGGCTCCAATCCTGTGAGCTGCGTGAAAGTATGGGTTAGGACTAAATGCGGATTGGTAGGGAATACATCAATAACATCCAGCAACCGCGTGCGGTACATGTGATGAACGACAGCAAGCATGCTGTGACTGATCAAGATCAAGCCAAGTTCACGCCTGTGGGGCAAGCAATCGCCGTTAACAAAATGCGCCCCCAACATCCCAATACCAGACATAGGTTTGTTAACACCAGCGTAGAGCTTATAATCAGATTCCAGCTTATCAATTAACTCATTTATTATATTTTTCGGGATAATATCATTGCAAATCTGCAGGGCCAGTTCATGGCCATTCTTTGGCCCATCCTCACCCCGCAGGGAAAGCAATAGGCTATCAACTGTTATAGTATCAGGGACGGTTTTTTCATAACTGATCTCATAATATTTTTTGACCCATTGAATGGGTATTTTTGAATATTCCGCACGGATCGGGGGTTCGTCGTACTCAGGGCTTGCGTGCGCAGCACTGTTGGCGATTACCACGGTAAAAAAGTATATAAAATATTTTAGCAAAGGGCGCATGGGTCCGTACCTTTAAAGGGATCGACATAATATTATAGATTGTAAAACCTGCATGTCAATGTGCCTTTGGTTAGTGAAGTTAAGTTTTGATTTATGCTGCCATTAGCAGCGCGGATACTTGAAGGATGCTTTAAGTATATTGCAAAATAGAGAAAATGACAGGTTGGTCCTTCTCCAGCTCATGAAAGACGGTAATTGTGAAATCTTAGATGCGCGTTTTATGAATATGCCCAAAAATATGCGCTCTTAAAGCCCACAGGGTGGGGTTAATAAGGTATCAGTATTCAGAAAAATAACATTATTGAATTCGCGGTTTCGATGAATTGTTTGCTCTTTATGATTGTCCCATATATACGGAAGTAAAGTTTTGAGCCGTTTCTTAAATTTGGTAATACCTCTACGTTCAAGAGCTATTAGGTCGGTGTATTCGTCTAATGGGTAGAATAAGGGATCGCTAAAGGCATCCTCTACATATGGGTTTGGTTTAGCAACTTTTTTTAAACAATAAGACAACAGGCTCGCTTCGTGCATATTTCTATATTGAGCAAGCATTAAATTTCTTTCTATGGCTTTGATTGCATCGTCTTCAAAGAAAAAGTTCAAAGGGTATTCATTTTGCACTTGATTGTTAAGGTGTAGGTCTAAGAGGAAAAGAATTATCTCCCTAAATTCGGGCCAAGTTTGGGCGTATTCGGCGGCATAGTCGGCCCAGTGAATTGCTGCTCTGGCTGATCTTGGTAGTGTGATGTTTTCAGTAATAGCATATGGGCCTGCGGCAATCGCTTTAGCGATTGATAGTGTCTCTTTTGTACTGGCAGTCCGCAAAGCTTTGTAAACTTTGTCCCATTCTTGGTACTTTTTTGGTAAGGGGCCTGTGTGGAAATATAATGAAACTTTTGTTTTGGGCGTAGTTTTTGGTTTATGTTGTGGGAGAATATAAGCATCAGGTGTTGCGAGTAGCATAAAGTAAGAAAGTAATTTAGTGCCTAACTTTTCGTCAACCATATGGCACTCAGGGCGTAAGAAGAGACTTGCATATTCAGCAAAAGCAATATTGGGCCAAGGATTTTGATTGAGTGCTAGGATGACAGCATCAATATCTTCAAATTCACTTTTGTTATAACAAGTGAGCTCTACAATAATATGTGCATATAATTCTGCATTTGGAATTGTCATGGACTTAAGAGCTTCTTCTGCCTTACTACTATCGTTTTCTTGAAATGAACAGCCTAGAAGTAGTAAACTAAAAACTAGTCTGCAAAATATGTGTAAAAGTGGCATGACTGAACCTTTATAAGGGCAACATAAAACTTATCATAGGTTGTGAATAATTTCTGTCAATATTTTTACTGCTTATGGGACGTTAAAGGTTGGTTAAATGCTCGTGATTTGAGAGGGCCTATGATACCATAACACTGTTTAGAATAGAAAAGAGTGCTTCCAATGCTGCGTTTTGCTCAGTTTTTATGCGTTGTATTTTTGTTGGCTGGTTTATCTTTGCGGGCTCAGGATACCGTACCACGTGAACAGCCAGACTATCCTTTTATGCCAAGTGATATTCTGGGTTTGGCGCAAACAATGCACTTGCATCTTGATGAAGCATTTCAGCGTGGCATGGCGGATGGCTGGTTCGAAAAGTATACCCAGGCTTATCTTGGTGATTTAAGCAAACCTCAGAGGCAAATACGGGATTTATTTTACCATTTTGGAGACTCTAAAGCCGATGCTTATAATTGGTTAACAGCTTTTGATCAATATTGCCACGTTACGATGACCTCAAACAGTGACTGCTTGTTCCCTGATCACTTCAATGATATGCACGGGGGAATATTATTTGTTAGTGATGTCATTCAGGGGTCAAATCCATTTATGATTGTGATAATGGGAAATACAGCACCTGGCAAAACAGTAATATTTCGACTGTTTTCCAACAGGCTGGAACTGGTTTATGCTTTACCTGCTACCGATGATCCATGTGGGATAAAACCATACGGCCTATTCAAAACATTTGGTGTTATTTTTGACAAAAAAAATGAATGGCTCCTGTATGAAAAGGAACGGTTTCTTGATAACTATCCCTTGAACATTTTTCGCCTAAATTTAACGTCTAATTCTTGCCTGATAACACATGAAAAATCTGTTTATGATTAAGGAAGTTGAGTATTGAAAAGGTTTTTATTTGCAAGCGATGATTTGCAAGTACTTCTAAAAGAACATAAACGAGGTAACTGCCCTGTTTTTGATTACACGATTTTGAACTTAAATTAGGGAAAGTCGTCTAGGCAGAATTGAACAGGGCCCCAATCCCCTCGAACATACACTGTATCGCCTATGTTCTTCTCAAGCTCAAGAAAATCTGATTGATAGCGGCTTAGCAGTTCTTGCCTTAAAATTTGTTTCTGCCGAGTGTCTATAGCCATACCCCTTTTAGACATGATATGAAAAAAACGATAAAGGCGAAATTCTAAGATGGGATCGTCATTGTATATTAAATTGCACCCGTAAAAGTAAACGGCTTCTTCTACAAGGTTATTTATTGCCTTTTGCATTATGTTTGCTGCTTTTGGCGGGTATATTATCGTTGAGCTGGTTGTTTGCCGATCCTTTAAAAATATAATTGTGGCTCTGATCAACGACCAATCTTTTGTTGCCAAGCCTGCGTGTTGTGCGAGCGTTAATGCAATGTACTGGCTTTTTTCTATTGAAATGATGTTCCCTATACTCCCTGATTGCTCATAGATGTTCTTAGCAAAATTGAACAATTCATATGGGTCTAGTTGTGTGTAATGTTTATAAGCTTGGTTCCAAATATCATATTTGTTGGGTAGGGGCCCTGTTATGTGCGATAGGGCTATAGAATTTGGGTTTACTGTATCAAATTCATCATAATGCGCCAAGCTAGAGTCTAGAATTGCTAATTTAATGAGTTTTTCACCAAGCGGTATGTTTTTAGCTAGGCAAGTTCCATTTAAGTATAAAGCACCATAATATCCGAACTGAATATTGGGTACTTCTTGTGTTTCTAAGTAATTTGTTAGCTCTTGTTTTTGTATTTCCGAAAAACGATCTTCTTCACA
>JABABO010000181.1 GCA_014238195.1 Kordiimonadaceae bacterium
GCCATCACCGCCGCTTAGGGTGTCATGCCCGTTAGCACCGTGAATGTCATCGTCGCCGTTGCCGCCATCAATCAGGTCATGACTGGCCTTGCCATTGATAAAATCATTATCAGCGCCACCGTTCAGGGTGTCACGACCGTTACCACCAATAAGGCGGTCATCGCCGTCACCACCATCAATAAGATCATCACCTTTCTTGCCGTGGATATAATCATTCCCCGCGCCGCCGTCATAGGTATCATCATTTGGCGTACCAAATATGGTGTCATCACCGCTTGGCACATCAATTTCATCTGCGCCGTAAATGGTGCCGTCCGTGTGTTCCAGATGATCAAGGTCAGTGTTCAGCAGGCGCAGGCTGTTATAGTCATCGAAGGTGATCAACACGTCAGCCCCGACTTGTACAGCGCCAGCAAATATGTCCGCTGATCGGTTTAGTAATAACCCTGCGAGTTCAATAACATCATCGCTTGCCGCGTCAAAATCGGTGATGGTGTCGTTGCCTGTCTCGGCTGTGTTGCCCTTCATACTGCCATAAAAACGGAAGATAAAATGATCATCACCGTTACCGCCGCTTAAAACATCATCGCCGCCGCCGCCAACCAACGTATCATTGCCACCACTGCCAACAAGCGTATCATCACCGCCCAGCGCATGGATGATCGCATCACTAGTGGCAGCCGATTGATCAAGCACCTCAGCCGCATCACTGCCAACCGTAACACCGTTCGCCAGCGTACCGCCAACTGTCCAGCCATAAACATCGGAAAGCTGATGGTGCGATGTGGCATCGCTGTAGGTCAGGCCAACAGCCCCTAGCTCTAAGTCTGAATTGATGTTGGTTTCACCAGCCTCAGTGTCCAAGGTTGACCAACCAGCAAGCAAGTGATCAAAATTTTCCAAACTCATTCCTGAATTATCGAGCATATACCTAGCTTCGGTGAGCGAGCTGACATCCCAGTCGCCGATATTTTGGTTGAAGGAACTGGCGTGCCAGAACATCCCTAACATAGTCGTGGCATTACTGACATCCCAGTCACCTATATCTTGATTGAAGGCAAAGGCTCTCATGAACATAGAACGGATATTCGTGACATTACTGACATCCCAGTCACCAATATCTTGATTGAAGGATTTGGCGAACTCGAACATGTTTCCCATATATGTGACATTGCTGACATCCCAATCACCGATATTTTGGTTGAAGGAACTGGCGTGCCAGAACATCATATCCATATTCGTGGCTTGACTGACGTCCCAGTTCACGACATAATCGTCATTGAACTCCCCTTGACCACCGAATGCAAAAGTCAGATTTTGATTCTGTCCGTCGATAATCGCCTGCACTTCTGCCGCAGTTGGTGGGGCGGAAAAATCACTTGCCGTTTGAATGAAATATTGATACCAGCCCTCCATTTTTGCATTACCGACAAGCACGCGGTCTACGACTTGGGATAGCTCCTCGCTGGTGACACTACGATTATTAGCGTTATTTGCCCCGCCATTGGATGCTGAATCCTCAAGGATTTCATCAAAGATATCTGAATTGTTTGTTAAAGTTGTCATTGGCTGACCCCTATGTTTGAAATGCTGTATCGTTGATACTTAGCATCTTTTAATAGTAAGAACAATTTAAATATGGTTAATGTGCCGTTAGGAATTGGGATTGTGTTATTATTGCTGACATATATCGTCATACCGATGAAAATCGGTATCCAGTAGCGCAGGGTTTTAGGCTGGCGCGTTGATTATTATTTATTTTCTGGGCCCCGTGTCGTTCGCGCTTCGCGCTGCACGTGTGACGGTAAAATCGTCATACCGATGAAAATCGGTATCCAGCGA
>JABABO010000129.1 GCA_014238195.1 Kordiimonadaceae bacterium
GATTTGGCTATAAGTCTTCGTGTCGGTTCGACTTATCAATAAATAATGAAATCATTATTCATTGGTCTCGCTATATGTGCCAAGATGCATAAAATACCCTAAAGGAAAACAATGCATGTCCAACGAACTTATATTACAAACAGCCAGCACTTATCTGAAAGCGAATTATCCTGAACTTACAGCCGAAGCGATGATTGCTTTCCTCGTCACTGTGGCTGATGATGGCCAGGTCGTTGATGAAATCGCTGCCAAAATGGGCATGAGCGAACCAGCGGCGTACCATCATTTAAAACTTTTGGGCAGTAGCGGTGCAAAATTAATTAGCATTGAAAATTTAGGCGATGGACGCAACTTGGTCAATCTAACAGACCTCGGACTAGCGGCAAAAGAAGCGATTAATGCTGCCTTATCTGCTGTTCTATAGGGTTCTGAACTTTTGCTTAATGCCATTATAGCGCCTGTTCAGCGATATATTTTTCTGCTTCCAACGCTGCCATACAGCCAAGGCCTGCCGCCGTTACAGCTTGACGGTAGATTTTATCGGTCACGTCGCCCGCCGCATAAACACCTGGGATTTCGGTGGTTGTGCTATCGGGGTTTTTAATCAAATACCCTTCATCGTCCATAGGAAGCTTGCCTTGGAAAATTTCCGTAGATGGTTTATGGCCGATAGCAACAAAAACACCGTGGACTTCAAGGGTACTGACTGCCCCAGTTTTAACATTTTTAAGGCGCGCACCTGTAACCCCTAAAGGCTCTTCTGTACCCAACACTTCATCCAGAACACTGTTCCACTCAACGACAATATTTTTTGCTTTGAACAAACGGTCTTGTAATATTTTTTCCGAACGTAAAGCGTCGCGGCGGTGCACCAGCGTGACTTTAGAACAAATGTTAGACAGATACAGCGCTTCTTCAACCGCAGTATTGCCGCCACCGATAACAACAACGTCTTTGCCGCGATAGAAAAAACCATCGCATGTTGCACAGGCGGATACGCCGTAGCCATTAAATTTCTGTTCACTGGGCAGTCCTAGCCACCTAGCCTGCGCCCCTGTAGCGATCACAACAGTATCAGCCGTGTAAACAGTCCCACTATCCCCAATAGCGCGCTTGGGTGTACTTTCCAAATTGACCTCGTTGATCAAGTCATAATCAACTGTAGTTCCCACGTTTTCAGCTTGCTGACGCATTTCTTCCATCAGCTCTGGGCCTTGGACACCGTTTTTAAATCCTGGATAATTTTCAACATCGGTTGTGATTGTTAATTGCCCACCAGCCTGCATTCCTGTCACAATACGCGGGAACAGATTTGCACGGGCAGCGTAAATTGCCGCTGTATAGCCAGCAGGGCCTGATCCAATGATCAGCATTTTGCTGTGTTTGATGTCACTCATCCTTAAATCCTTACAGAATAGCGGTCCGTGATGTATGGCCCAGCCCAAAATTATTACGTGATGTTATAAATAAGCACTGTGCTCAAAAATTCAAATCAGAAAAAAGGTTACAGCCAAATGAGGGGAACAAAATTCACTGCATTTGGCTATAGACCCGTTTGGTATATTTGGTCCATGTACCGTCCAGCAGCTTCATACGCGCTGAAACATGCATTTCATGATCGTCGTTAAAAATCACTTCTGCTTCCACAAATTCAATAGTCCCAGCTGCCCCTTTAACGGTTTCCATTGATGTAAAACCCTTATCGGTTAGGGTGATTACTGCATCAGTGTAAAAGCTAGCACTGGTCGCGTAGCGGCTGATAATTCGCTTTGTTTTGGGATCATAATGAAAAACCGCAATGCCGCTGTAAGCCCCATCATTAACACTATGTTCGGTAACAAGAACATGATTAGGGACGGCCCAACGCCAAACGGCTCTATCTTTAAAACTTTTATCTTTATTTTCGCTGATCCAAATTTTATCCACATAGGGTGCCAAAGCAGCCAGCGGTTCGCTGATCGCTTTTTCTGGAATGGCGCTATCATCAGCACTTGCGCTAATACTATAAAACACACCCATAAGGCACGCGATTAAGGTCCAGTAGAAGGATTTATAAAGGTCATGCGTCATAAAAGGCCCTTTCCGTATCAGATACCCATAGAAGATAAGCCAAAGAGATCAGCAATCCCTTTGGCAAACCTAATAGGGTTCAGATCATTGATTAAAGATCGTCAGCGTGCTTAGCAAGATAAGATGCCACACCTTCGGCTGTATCTTTCATACCTTCATCGCCTTTGTTCCACCCCGCGGGGCACACTTCACCGTGCTCTTCATGGAATTGCAGCGCTTCTGCTAGGCGCACAAATTCATCCACATTACGACCAAGCGGCAAGTTATTAACCGTTTGGTGCCAAACTAAGCCATCTTTACCGATCAAGAATGTACCGCGTAGTGCAACACCGTCAGCTTCAATCAAAACATCATAATCGCGGGCGATTTGCTTGGTGATATCGGCAACCATTGGGAAATCAACAGGGCCTAAGCCGCCTTTGTCTGTTGGTGTTTCGCGCCACGCAATGTGACTGAACTGACTGTCCACAGAAATCGCAACAACCTTTACGCCAAGTTTCTTGAATGTATCCATGCGGTTGTGGAATGCCAAAATTTCTGACGGGCATACAAAGGTGAAATCAAGAGGATAGAAAAACACAAGACCATAATCATCACCGATATAGTCTTTTAGATTGAAGTTTTCGTTGATGCTCCCGTCTGCCATGACGGCGACGGCTGTGAAATCTGGTGCGGGTTTAGCGGCTAATACTGCCATGTTAGGCTCCTATTATTGAGAGTGGTTATCATACGTTACTCAACATGAATTTCATGTTTTGAATGGCCCAACTCTATGGATTTTTCAGTAAAAAGCAAGTCAGGCTTTTCGATTTATAAAATCGACTTAGCCGATTTTTAAATATGCAAATAATCTATTTTTGTGCAAAATTATTATTTTTACTCGCTTATCAAGTGGTGCTTGTAATACTCGTTAGAAATTAAGATCGGTAAGAAATAAAATTATCAAAAATTGGAACTTTCTTTCTCAAACGCGCTGTTATAGTATGCAAGTGTTACACAGTTACGATTGATTTTGGTTACTGAACAGAGATTAATCATCGACCGTGTATTCATCAATATACAGGGGTATAC
>JABABO010000050.1 GCA_014238195.1 Kordiimonadaceae bacterium
GTGAATATTGATCACCTTATTTGGCTATAAGTCTTTGTATCAGTTCGACTTATCCCAAGGACTCAGAGAATAATGAAATCATTATTCATTGGTCTCGCTATAACGACCATGTAACCGTGGATCAACGCTTAAGGCGCTTTTAATCCAGCCACCACCAACAAGAATATCCTCTTGGTAAAATACCGCTGCTTGGCCCGCTGAAATACCCTGTTCATGATCATCAAGCACAATGCGCACACTGCCTTCGCCGTCACCAAATAACTGCGCGGCTACGCCAGGACGCGTTGAGCGTACTTTTGCGCTGATTTGAATGCCTGTGTCAGGAATATCACTAGCAAGCCAATTGACATCTTTAACAGTTATTTCCCGCGTTAGAAGCGCTTCTTTTGGCCCGACGATAACGCGTTTAGATTTGGGCTCTAGCTTCACGACATACAGGGGCTCTTTTGTGCCGCCAATCCCCAAGCCACGACGTTGACCGATTGTATAGCGCACGACCCCTTCATGCTGCGCTAATATATTGCCATCCAAATCGACAATATCACCAGGTTCCATTGCGCCAGGGCGCAAACGTTCAATCACATCAACATAACGGCCTTCGGGCACAAAACATATGTCTTGGCTATCAGGCTTGTCAGCAACTGTTAGGCCAAAGCGCTCTGCATGGGTTCGGGTTTCATCCTTACTCATATGCCCAAGCGGAAACCGCAAATATTCAAGCTGTTCTTGGGTTGTGGCGAACAAAAAATAACTTTGATCTTTTGTAGGATCATTACCGCGTAGCATTTTCGCTTTACCATCGCTGCCGATAATACGCTGAACATAATGGCCCGTTGCCATGCAGTCAGCACCCAGATCACGCGCTGTGCGCAAAAGGTCCTGAAATTTAACCGTTTGATTACAGCGCACACACGGTATTGGGGTTTCACCTTTGATATAACTATCGGCGAACTCTTCCATAACTTGGTTTTTAAAGCGGCTTTCATAATCCAGCACATAGTGCGGGATATTGAGCGCTTCAGCGACACGGCGCGCATCATGAATATCTTGCCCCGCACAGCAGCTACCCTTTTTTTGAACAGCCACACCATGATCATAAAGCTGCAAAGTAATGCCAACAACATCATAGCCCTGTTCATGCAAAAGCGCAGCAGTGACGCTGCTATCAACCCCACCAGACATAGCGACAACAACCCGCGTATCTTTAGGGGCGCAAGCAAAGCCAAGGCTGTTGAGCGTAATTTTCATGCCATGTGTCATCATCATGATCCATTTTTCTGCCCTGCATATACTGTTGACAGGCACAAATGGCAAGCCAAACAAAACAAAACCAATCTTTAAGAAAAATAATCAAGACAGGGGATAAGATTCCGCCATGCGTTAATTGCCCAGCAAAATCAGCAGCCAAGCGACATATATTTTAATAGCTTGTAAGCATATCCTTGAATTTAATAGCTTTTCTAACGGTAAGGAAATTGGCCCAATGCTTGCTTTGTAAGTGCCCAAGAGTAGATTTGCGACCAGAAGGGTCACATAGACATATAAAGAAAGTAAAAGCCGTATGTCCCCTGTTGATCAAATAATGCAAATGTTTAGTGGCACAGCAATAAATTCACAGACTGTGATGACCGACAGCCTTTTAGAAGGCATAGATCGGTCTGGAACGAACGGCCCAAACCCATTTCAGTCTGTCATGTCGATTACCAGCACATCGCTTACAGAAAATACTCACCTGTATGATCAAACAACCGATAATCGCACACTCGCTGCTCTAAACGATAAAGCACTAAATGATAAAACAATATTAGACGACTTTAATCATGTTCGTTTAAATATTTTACAGCAAAATGGTATAAGCCCTGAGCTATCAGCCCTGCTAAAAAGCAATAGGCACTTGCTACAGCCACAGGCTAGTTTTGCTTTCAGTTCCACTGATACAGGGACGCTTACGGTCAATATTCCAGGCCTAGAAGATATAACCGCGACGCTTACACAAGACCCCAAAGGCGGCCTTGCCCTAACACCCAACACATTACTATCAGCGCAAGAATTGACTCAGTTCACCAATTTTCTGAGCGATTTATCACAAGGAACTCTGGCAAATGACACTGTGGTTTCATTACAAGGTTTAAATGCAAACGATCAAGATGCCCTGGATCAACATGATGCTTTGGATCAAATTGCCGTTTGGTGGTCTAGTTTACAAGTCAGCGAAAACCTGCCTAGCGCATCAGCAGCACTGATCAAACCCGATCAAGGATTAGTATTAAATACGTCTGCTAAAGCGCATTTATTGCCTGTTGATGCCTTAAAAACACTTGAAAATCTTGCTAGCCCAGAAAATCTTACTAGCCCAACTGCCCCAAACCCATCAGTTGATGCGCCGATCACTCATATTCGTGCAACGATCACACCTGCCGCAGCCTTACAAGTCAGTACCGCAGCCTTGCAAGTCGGTCAAGAAACACCAACGAATAGATCGCCTGAATTCGGCTCTGTGCTCCAAGGCAGTTCTAGTGCTAAATCCAATTCTGATACCCAATCAGCTTCCCTGCTTGCCCCAGAGAAAATCGCTGAAAAAACACCTACTATTACGTTAGAAGGTCATTTGGTTGCCGCAGCCAGCACCCTAAAAAAAGGGGGTGCAAATCTGAATGCACCAAAACCAGCGCCCAATGCGAATACGCAAACAGAGATAGCCCAACAAGCACTTCTAAGCACAGACATACCTAGCAAGGATGCTCATCAGGCGAAAGTTGCCACACCACAACAAAATACACAGGCAAACAGTTCCTTGAACGGACAGCACGGCGGATATTCAGGCCAACAACCTGAGCAACAATCAGGTCAACAATCGGGCCAACAATCTGAATATCAATCGGGATATAGGTCTGAACATCAAACCAGTCAGCAAAGTGACCCTCATTTGCAGTCTAAGCCGGTTACTCAAGGTGATAATGGACAACAGGCCGTTGCTGATAAACCAACACAGGCCCAAACCACAGCACCCAACCCAACGCTTGGACAAACACAGGCGCTAACACCAGAAAGATTATCAACATTTTCAGATATGCTAGAGCCCGAAAAAGCCATAGCAAACCTTGGTAATTTTCGCAGTGATACAACAAATATTATGACAGGAACGATCTTCGCAGGTAAAGCAGATGCACAAGCCGCACATCAAGTTGCCCAACAATTAAATATGAGCTTAACGCGCGCGCTGCAAAACGGGGATCAAAAATTTACCCTTCGTTTAAATCCACAAGAAATGGGCCGTGTAACAGTCCGCATGCAATTTGCACAAAATGGTATGGTTCGTGCCCACATACTGGTTGAAAACCCTGAAACATTAGACTTGCTGCAAAAAGACACTAGGGCACTAGAGCGCGCCATCGAAGCAGGTGGTCATAAAGCTCAGCAAGGTAGCTTATCTTTTAGCCTAGATAAAGAAAATGGGGAAAGTGCTGGCAAAGCCTTAGCCGAAGCCCTACTGGAAGAAAAAATGCGCGACGAATTAGCGGCGCGTTCCGGTGAAAGTACAACACTTGCAACCGATGAAAATGAAACAGACCATACAGATATCCCGCTTGATGACATACTTGCCCAAGTTTCTATTGAAACGGGCCTTGATGTACGTGTGTGAGGGAAGATAGGAATTTATGATGGATATTGCACCTTTAACAGCAACGCAGTCGAACAGCCAAATTGGATCAGCTGCTGTATCTGGCAACCAATTAGCGGAGGATTTTGATACATTCCTAACGCTACTGACAACCCAGTTACAGAATCAAGACCCAACAGACCCAATGGACAGTAACGAGTTCACCAATCAACTTGTCCAGTTCAGTGGCGTGGAACAACAGATTCAAACCAACGAGAATTTGGAAATATTATCGACGCTTATGGCAACCAATACGGCTGCAAGCGCGGCTGGCTTCCTAGGTAAAGAGGCTCTAATCGTTGGGGACACAGCCCAGCATGATGGTTCAGGCGCAACATGGCGCTATAACCTGCCTGCCTCAGCCGATAGTGTCATACTCAACATCTTAGATGAAACAGGTGTGAATGTTTATTCTGCGGCGGGTGATACCGCGCTTGGCAATCATATTGTTGATTGGGATGGCATTGATAACACAGGTTCAACAGTACCAAATGGTCATTATACCTTAAACATTGAGGCCCTAACCCCAGAAGGTGGCAGCATAGACGCAATTACATTTGTGCAAGATACAGTCCACAGCTATGCCACCACTGGGCCAGAGCCCATTTTTAATGTTGGGGCAAACGCTGCCACATATAACGACATCCTGCAATTAATCGCAGGGGAGTAACAAACGGGGGTACGCCCCCAAAAGCAGGCAAGAAAGTCTGCATTCAGCCCCACCACATGAAAAAGGGCAAAATGCAAAATGCGTGAGACATGTGACAAAAGCAAAAGAGTTAAACTAGGAGAAGTAACATGGCATTCACAGCACTCGCTGCCGGCGTATCGGGTCTACAAGCTTTCACAGAAGGCGTAGGCGTTATCGCTGATAATATTACAAACGTGAATACGATTGGCTATAAAGAATCGCGTTCCCGTTTTTCAACACTGGTCACCGAAACATCGGCGATTTCAAGCTACTCACCAGGCGGTGTACGCTCGTTCACCGAAACCTTGGTGCGTAAGCAAGGCTTATTACAGCCGTCCAGCTCGACAACCGACCTGTCGATTGATGGCGCTGGATTTTTTGTCGTCCGTCTGGGGGATGACGCTAACGATACAGCAGGTGAGTATCTGTTCACCCGCGCTGGGAATTTCACGCAGGATAGTGAAGGTTTCTTTAAAAATACTGCGGGTCTATACTTAATGGGATGGCCTGTTGATACTACAGGTGCAATTCCATCAAATCAGAATGACTTGACCGAGCTGGTCCCTATTAATATTGATAATTTGAACGGATTTGGTGAAGCAACAGCAAATGTCAGCTTACGCGCAAACCTGCAATCATCCACAGCAATTAATGCAGCGCTCACTGGTGCCGCAAATGATATTTCCAGCGGCACTGCCATAGCAGACTTTGAAACAAATGTGCAAATTTTTGATAGCCAAGGCGGCAGTCATACGGTTGTGATCGCGGCAGCTAAATCAGGGGCTAATACTTGGCATTATGAGCTGATTTTTGATGACCCAACAGAATTAAATGCAGTCTCGCACCCCGATTCTATGGTTGGATACGGAACATTATCATTCAATCCAGATGGGACATTAGACCTTGCAAGTACAACACTGAACAATACCGCGGGAACCCCAATTACATTGCCAGATGGGCAGCTTGACTTTACCTACGATAATACATTGTCAATCCTCGATACAGCTGCCGTTTCTTTTGACTTTGGCGCTCAAGACGAAGCCGATGGTTTTTCGCAGTTTGATAGCCTGTCCACCCTGATTTCATCCAGTAGTGATGGGGCGCAATTTGGAAACGTCAATGGCATTGCTATTGGCGAAGACGGCGATGTCACAGCCCTATTTGATAATGGTTTAACATTAACGGTTTTCAAATTGCCTGTTGCGACATTCCCGAACGCTGACGGACTAGCGCGGCGTCAAGGAAATGCTTATGGCGTTTCTGACCTATCGGGATCATTTGCCTTACAAACCGCAGGGAACGGTGGTGGTGGTACGGTATCTCCGAACTCGCTAGAGATGTCAACCGTTGATCTTTCCAATGAATTTTCAGAATTGATTAAAGTCCAAAGGGCCTTCTCAGCTTCCTCTAAAATCATTACCACCAGTGATGAGATTTTGGAAGAACTGGTCCGATTGATCTAAGGGTCATGGGCTTAGTACTATTTAAAAACGTGCCATGACAGACTTACCAGCTTGACACTTTTGCAAATTCATGGGAAACACCATACTCTATGCTGAGGCGCTTATGCGTCTCGACATAGGGTGTTTCGCAAACCTTAAAGAAAATTAACCTCGCCCATTAGTCTTTTCTTAAAGACCCGTGCCTATAGTTATTTTTATAGCTTGCGAATCGCAAAAAGTAAAAACGCTTCAACGATATAGCTGCCAGGAATGCGGAGAGAGCACCCCATGTTTACCAACGGTCAAAATAGTGAAATGATCATCGGCCCAACAGGAAAACCTTTAACATTAAAAGACTTACCACCTGTTGACACGAAACGCTGGGTTATTCGTCGCAAAGCTGAAGTTGTGGCAGCTGTGCGTGGTGGTCTTTTAAGTTTAGATGAAGCTTGTTCCCGTTATCATCTAACAGTGGAAGAGTTTTTATCATGGCAGCGTGCCATTGATAATAACGGCTTACCTGGTTTACGTGTTACACGCACACAGCGTTACCGCAATATAGAAGCTTCCTAAGCCCTTACCTAATTTTCCCATAGCCTCCCTTCTGAATAGAGCGATTATAGGCAAAAATTGCCTAGATTTAACATTCTGTTTACGGACTTGCGCTTATGCTGTTTCCCAGCCGGCATTGTGATTCGTTTTCAATCATATTGCCGTAAATCTTATGGGACTGACATCAATGTTATAGGCGTATCCCTATAGCCTTGACCAAAGCGCAAAACGCTAAACATTTATGAGGTGGGGCTAACATTGGACGGACTTCTGCAATTCATCAGAAACCTAGGCACTGGTCGCCTAATTATGATTGGTCTCGTCGGCGCAGCTATGGTTGCCTTCTTCGGGATTGTTATTGGTCAACTGCAACAGTCACCGATGAGTATTCTCTATTCTGATATCGAACCATCAGACGGTGCAACAATTATTCAGCGACTTGAAGCAGAAGGTGTCCAATATACGGCAAGTGCAGGCGGGCGCATTATTAGTGTACCACGTGACCAAGTTAACCGCATGCGTCTTATGCTGGCTGGCGAAGGACTGAGTGGCAACATCGTTGGTATGGAAATTTTCGACCGTGAAGGGGGGTTTGGTCGCACCAGTTTTGAACTCAATGTCAACTATGTACGGGCTGTAGAAGGCGAACTTGCCCGAACAATCCAATTTATGCAGTCCGTAAGCGATGCTCGCGTTCATATTGTGATGCCAGAACGCCGCCCATTTCAGCGTGAAGCATCAGAACCGACCGCGTCGATTATCATTAAATCACGGGGTGGTGTCACACCGCGTCAAGCGCGTGCTATTCAATCGCTTGCCGCATCAGCTGTTCCTGGTCTTGCGCCTGACCGCGTAACCATTTCAGACACCACAGGCCGATTGCTCAGCGATGGGCGTTCTGATAGCAATCTTGCGACTTTCTCAAACCTAGAAGAAGCCCGCATCGCAAAAGAAAACATGTACCGCGACAAAATCCAAAACTTGTTAGGCAGTCGTGTGGGCATGGGAAATGTGCGCGCTGAAGTGTCCCTGCAAATGAATATGAGCCGCACAACAACCAGTGAAACAGCTTATGATCCAGATACACAAGTCATTTTGAGCCAAACAACGCTGGAACAATCAGACCGCACCACAGAACCCGCAGGACAAGTATCGATTGGTAATGGTTTACCTGATCAAGGCGGGGCTGGGGCTGGGGCTTCTGGGGGCTCAAGTGGTAACAAAAACCAAGAAACCATTAATTATGAAAATTCCAAAACCGAAACGGTAACAATACGTGAACCTGGTGAAGTGACACAAATTCGCGTTGCTGTTTTGGTTGATGGTATTAGAACACTGGACGAAGACGGAAATACCACAGCGTACCAAGACCGCGATGCCACTGAAATTGAAGCGTTGCAACAATTGATTTTAACGGCAATCCCGTATGATGAAGATCGCGGCGACGAAGTCACAGTTCAAGCTATGCGCTTTGCCGACCCTATATCGATTGACGATGGGCTAGAAGTGTTCAATTTGTTTGGTTTTAGTGAAGCATCCTTATTTCGCTTGTTACAGTTGTCAGGGCTTATTCTTGTTTCCATCATTGTATTGCTGACTGTTGTGCGCCCGCTCATTAATCGCATCATCGACGCAATTCCAGAAGCACCACCACCCCCAACACAGGCGCAGCTTGAAGCTGCTGCTGCCGCTGAAACACAAGCCATCGCGGGACCTGATGGTTATTCTGTAACACCTGACATAGTAGCTGCCGCTGCCGCAGGCGACGAAGAAGCTGCCGCCGTCGTTATGGCAGCGCGGGAACGGGGTGATCTTCCAGTGGGTGACATGCGGATTGATAGCCGTATTGATGTGGCGCAAGTGGAAGGCCGCATCCAAGAATCTGCCCTTAAAAAAGTCGCTGATATCATTCAAACGAACCCAGATGATAGTACGGCAATAATCCGGTCATGGCTGTATGCCGATTAAATTGAAAACGACAACAAATTTAACCAACAACCGATAGTGAAAATATGAGCGAACTGAACGATATAGCAAAAATGACTGGCCCGCAAAAAGCCGCTGCTTTCATGCTGGCTATTGGGGAAGGTCATGGCCGCCCCATATGGGAAACTCTCACAGAAGATGAGGTTAAAGAACTATCGCAGCATACGTATGACCGTGGGTCAGCGGATTCTAATGCCGTTGAAGAGCTTTTCATAAAATTTGCCGCTGCTGTATCTAGTGTTGGTAATTTAAATGGCAGTTACGAGAGCACCGAACGCTTACTAAAAAAACTATTACCTGGCGATAAAGTATCTACCATTATGGATGAAATTCGCGGCCCTGCTGGGCGCACCATGTGGGATAAGCTAGGCAATGTAAATGAAATGGTTCTGGCAAGTTATCTTAAAAATGAATACCCCCAAACTGTGGCAGTTGTGTTGCAAAAAATCAAACCAGAACACGCTGCCCGAGTTCTCGCAGTTTTACCAGAAGACTTTTCTATGGAAGTCATCATGCGCATGTTGCGTATGGAAAGCGTGCAAAAAGATATCTTGGATAAAGTCGAACAAACCCTACGTGTTGAATTTATGAATAATCTGGCACGAACCAACCGTAAAGATAGCCACGAAACCATTGCCGAAATTTTCAACTTTCTTGATCGGAGTGCAGAAGCTCGCTTTTTATCCTCGCTAGAAGACCGTAACCGTGATTCTGCCGAACGGATAAGGGCTTTGATGTTCACGTTTGAAGATTTGGCGAAACTTGACCCAAGTGGTGTCCAAACACTCTTACGCAATGTCGATAAAGACAAGCTCGCTCTGGGCATGAAAGGGGCTAGTGATACGCTTAGGGACCTTTTCTTTTCTAATATGTCTGAGCGCGCGGCCAAAATCCTGCGGGAAGATATGGACGCAATGGGGCCAGTGCGATTACGCGATGTTGATGAAGCACAAATGGAAATGGTCAACAAAGCCAAGGACCTTGCTGAAGCTGGTGAAATTCTACTGTCCGACAACAAGGGCGAAGACGAGTTGGTTTATTAATATGCAACACTTGTATGCCACAGCATCAGATCAATATGAAAGCGACATGCCAAATGGCTGAGCCCGTTAAATATACCTTTGATCAAGCCTTCGACGGCGGTGTGAAAAGCCGCTTCGATGAAGAAAGGGATGAGCTAAAACTGGAAATTAGCACCGCTCGTGAAGAAGCCTTTGCTCAGGGTACAGAAAAAGGCCATGCCCATGCTTTAGAAGAAATTGAGGCAGCGCGGTTGAATGCCCTGCAACAAGTCGCTGAGGCAGCAAATGCATTGATGCAACACTATAGTGACCTTGAGCAACGCATGCACCAAGACACAATCCAACTGGGGTATGCAATTACCAGAAAATTAATCCCTGCCCTTATTGAACAGTTTCCAAGAGCAGAAATAGAATCAGTAATCAAGGACTGTTTAAGCGTCGCAAAAAATGAACCCCACCTTGTGATCCGTGTTGCAGAAGCCAGCGTAGACCTCCTAAGCGAAAACATTAATACCCTTAAAAAGACAACGGCTCATACTGGTGAATTAGTGCTGATCGGTGCTTCAGACATTGGCCCACAAGA
Source organism: Kordiimonadaceae bacterium (assembly GCA_014238195.1). GTDB lineage: Bacteria > Pseudomonadota > Alphaproteobacteria > Sphingomonadales > Kordiimonadaceae > JABABO01. The sequence goes on from JABABO010000050.1 coordinate 9,938, forward strand.
CTGTATTGTCGAATGGCCAGACGGTGGAGCGGTACGCATTCACAATGACACGCAACAACAGATAGAAGCAACAATACAACGATTTGTGATGGGGCTAAGCTCAGATAATAACACAGAAAACCAGCAGATTATCGAAGAATAAATAATTTCTCTGTTTGTAAGTTAAGGAACAAACCATATGGCAAATGATACAACAAAAGATCCAGACATCGCTTTAGATGACCTTGGTAGCCAATCTGGTGATGGCCCTGAGCTGGCCAAAAAAGAAGATGGGCAAGTCAGGACTGCCGCGGAATTAGAACCTGTTTTTGATGTACCTGTTCGCGTACAGGCTGTTCTTGGAAAATCGACCCTTGAAGTTAGCCAACTTTTAAAACTGGGCCCAGGGGCTGTTGTTGAACTGGACCGAAAAGTCGGTGAAGCCATTGATATTTATGTCAACGACAGATTAGTTGCCCGTGGTGAAGTGGTATTAGTTGAAGAACACCTTGGTGTAACAATGACAGAAATCATCAAACTTGATGGTGGTAAGCAAGCATAAATGTATAGAACCACCCCATTAACGCAAAGCAAGCTAAGGAAGCCTCTTAAATGAGCACAATTATTGGCATGATCGCAGCTTTTATACTCGTCCTTATGGCGATTATCATGGACGGTGATGCCATGCGCTTTTTAAATATGCAAGGGGCTTTGATTGTTGTTCTAGGTACCATAGCTGTCACTGCGATCAGCTTTCGGATGTCTGAAATGCTTAGCATTCCCTATAATATTTGGGCTTTACTTCAAAATGGTAAAAAAGACCCCTCAGAGGAAGCCATTAAGGTTCTAAAAATTGCCATGGAAGCCCGCAAGCATGCTGACGTGCTTTTGCTGGAACGCTTGCTCCCACGTCTAAAATCAACGCCTTTTTTACAGCAAGCAATCCAGCTGGTTGTTGATGGCTCGCAAGCAGATGAAATCGAACAAATGTTGCGCAGAGATAGCAGTACTATGACAGACCGTCATTTGCGTGCCGTCGATTTTTTACGCCGTGCAGGTGATGTCGCACCCGCAATGGGCCTGATTGGCACCTTGATCGGACTTGTGAAAATGCTTGGCAGCCTTGACAATCCTGCTGATATAGGTCCCGCTATGGCTGTTGCATTGCTCACGACCTTTTACGGTGCTGTGCTGGCGCATATGGTTTTCATTCCACTGGCAGTGAAGACAGATCACTGTGCCACTGAAGAAAGCTTGATTAATCAGCTTTACGCTATGGGGGCAACATCCATACGGCGTAAAGAAAATCCCCGCCGCTTAGAAATGCTATTGAACACAGTTTTACCCCCAGCACACAGAATTACGTTTTTTAAAAATTAGACTGGAAATAAACCACGCCTAACACCGTGGATCGGAGAGATAAAATGCGCTTGTTAATTGTAGGAACACTAGACGGACAACTTGGGGCCGCTTCGCAAATCGCGATGGACCGAGGTGCTAAAGTGACCCATGCCTCCGATATTGAAGCTGCGATGAACTTGTTGCGCAGTCGCGGGGCGGACTTATTGATGGTGGATATTTCGCTTGACATACCGCGCTTAATTCCGCGACTAAATGCCGAGCATTTTTCACTGCCCGTTGTCGCCTGTGGTATTAATACAGACCCAAAAACCGCCGCCGCTGCCATTCGTGGCGGGGCAAAAGAATATATTCCCCTACCCCCAGAAGCTGACCTGATCGCGGCGGTCTTGCAAGCCGTCAGCGAAGATAGCCAAACCTTTATTTATAACGATCCCGTTATGAAAAATGTTACAGCGCTTGCCAAACAAGTCGCCCCTAGCGAAGCCAGTATTTTAATCACAGGGGCTAGTGGAACTGGCAAAGAAGTCATGGCCCGTTTTGTCCATGAAAACAGCAAGCGCCTGCAAAAGACTTTTGTCGCGGTTAACTGTGCCGCCATTCCTGAAAATTTATTAGAATCTGAATTATTTGGCCACGAAAAAGGTGCGTTTACTGGTGCTGTGGCCCGTCGCATTGGTAAATTTGAAGAAGCAGATGGCGGCACTCTGCTGCTTGATGAAATTTCAGAAATGGATGTGCGACTGCAAGCAAAGCTGTTGCGGGCTATTCAGGAACGCCAGATCGACCGTGTGGGTGGGTCAAAACCTGTCAATATTGATATCCGCATTATTGCTACGTCAAACCGCAACTTACAGGAAGAAGTAAAGTCAGGTAACTTTCGCGAAGATTTATTCTTCAGATTAAACGTTGTAAATCTGCATATCCCATCCCTGAGCGAACGCCCCAAGGATGTCTGCGCTCTTGCGGACCATTTTGCAAAGAAGTATGCGGACATTAATCATGTCGATTACCGCCAACTTTCACGGGAAGCATACACTGTTTTAACCAGTCACACATGGCCTGGTAATGTGCGGGAGCTTGAAAATGCCATCCACCGCGCTGTGTTACTGGCATCGGGCGATACGATTGGCAAGGCGGCAATTATGCTGCCTGATGCCAGTGGAAATCTGGTTATGACCGAGGCTTACGCTGGGGGTGATTTGGATACAACGAATACTCTAAGTGAAGACGATGTCAATGTTGCTAAAATGGTAGGGCGCACGGTAGCAGAAGTTGAACGCGACTTAATTATCGACACCTTAAAACATTGCCTTGGCAACCGTACACATGCTGCAAATATTCTTGGTATTTCTATTCGGACTTTGCGGAATAAACTGAACCAGTATCAAAGCGATGGCATGGCAGTTCCCCAGCCAGGCGTTGGGGGTCAACGCGCCTCGGTTTAAGGGCGAACTATAGCGAGACCAATGAATAATGATATCATTATTTATTGATAAGTCGAACCGAAACAAATACTTATAGCCAAATAAGGTGATCAATATTCACCGCAATTGGCTATAATTAGCTTGCCAATCTGTGTGATTGGTAAAATACACAATCATTAGAATGGGTCTGCATGAGCGATACAGCAACAAATAATGGCGATAACGGGGGCGGTGACGGTTTTGCACGATTGCTCGCCGGGATGAAAAACACCGATGTGGCATTTGCTGTTGGTATTGTCATGATCTTATTGATGCTGATTATGCCAATGCCGCCTTTTCTACTCGATATTATGCTCGCCTTGTCTGTTACCTTCTCGGTGATGATATTAATGACAGCAGTTTTTACAAGCAAGCCACTTGAATTTAGCAGTTTTCCAACAGTTTTACTGATCGCGACTATGCTTCGCCTTGCATTAAATCTTGCATCTACTCGGCTTATCTTAGCTGAAGGACATAAGGGGTCAGACGCAGCAGGGCAAGTGATTGAAGCCTTTGGTAAATTTCTTATGGGCGGCCAAGTGGTGATCGGCGTTATAGTTTTTTCTATCCTTGTTATTGTAAACTTCATTGTAATTACAAAGGGGTCGGGGCGAATAGCCGAAGTTGCGGCGCGATTTTCGCTGGACGCTATGCCTGGTAAGCAAATGGCTATTGATGCTGATATGTCGGCAGGATTGATTAATGAGGCAGACGCTAGAACCCGTCGGCGCGAGCTAGAAGAAGAAAGCGCTTTTTTCGGTGCAATGGATGGGGCCTCTAAATTTGTGCGTGGTGACGCTATCGCGGGACTACTGATTACGCTGATTAACATCATTGGTGGGATTATCATCGGGGTTGCCATTAACGACTTAAGTGCGGGTGATGCGATGGATCGCTATACAATGCTAACCATCGGTGATGGCTTAGTATCACAAATCCCAGCGCTTATCGTATCGACCGCTGCAGGGCTTTTGGTGACCAAGGCAGGGGTCCAAGGGCAAACTGATAAAGCGTTATTTGGACAAATGACGAATTACCCCCGCGCTATAGGGGTTTCATCAGCGCTTTTGTGTACAATGAGCCTCATGCCAGGGATACCATTTTTACCCTTTGCCCTTATGGGCGGCACGCTTGCCTACACAGCGTTTGCGCTTGGGAAACGCAACCATGATCAAGAACGAGCTGTCCAACAAGCCCAAACATCCCAAGCGAGCGAAACCACACCAACAGAAGAGCCAATTTCAGCCGCGCTTGCCATTGATCAATTACGTCTTGAATTAGGGTATGGGCTTTTGACACTGATCAATGATGATGCGGGCTTTCGCTTAACTGATCAGATCAAAGCGCTGCGCCGCCAGCTTGCCACAGAAATGGGTTTTGTGATGCCATCGGTACGCATTTTGGATAATATGCAACTGCCGCCCAATACCTATGTTATCCGAGTAAAAGAAGCCGAGGTTGGTCGCGGTGATATACGCCCAGGCATGTTGCTGGCAATGGA
>JABABO010000039.1 GCA_014238195.1 Kordiimonadaceae bacterium
TCATATCACGTTCATCATGATACCCCCAACTAACGCCCAAGCCAAGGCACCCTGCCTGTTTTGCCATCAACATATCGAAACTTGTGTCCCCCACCATTATTGTATGATCAATATGGCTCCCCGCATCAGCAATGGCCGTCTGTATCATAGATGGATGCGGTTTACTGGGATGATTATCGGCGGCTTGCAAGGATACAAATAAATCTTTAATCCCTTGCTCGGCAACCACACGGTTCAGCCCGTTCTGGCTTTTACCTGTTGCAATAGCAAGCAAATAGCCCTCAGCGTTAAGGGTTCGTAGCGCATCAACAGCACCCCTATAAAATGGCTCAGTTAAATCGCCATTTTCCTCCCGCATGGACTGAAAAGCAGCTTTGTAACTTTCAACTAAAGCGTTTCGTTCAATGCGCCCTTTACCTGGTAATAATTGCTCCAACGCTTTTGGTAGCGATAAACCGATAATAGCTTGGATATTCTTTCTTAGGGGTGGGGTGAGGCCATTATTGATAAAACAACGGTTCATCGCTTCCGCGATCATGTGCTGACCATCGACTAAGGTGCCATCGCAATCAAAAATCACCAGTTTGTTATAGTCCATTATTGTATACTCCCCCTAACCCAGATATGTTCATATGATTATGCGTCAAAGTCTGGGTCGCTGTAATGATTGGCGTCAAACCCCAGCATATCAAAAGACGCTGCCATGTGTGGGGGCAATGGTGCTTGGACTTCGATCACTCTCCCCTTTGCTAACCCGTCAGGATGATCAAACCGTATGGCGGCACTGTGAAGATGTAGCTTATTTGATATGGAGCCACCCAAAAAGCTTTCAGCACCGCCGTACTTGCCGTCCCCAACAATCGGATGACCAATTTCAGCGCAGTGTAGACGAATTTGATGGGTACGGCCTGTGTGTGGTTTAAGCGCAAGCCAACTGGCACGCGGTGCAGCACGGTCGATCACTTCATAGTCTGTCATCGATGGCTTACCACTGGATGTGACGATCATGCGCTCGTTACCCTTAATAGGGGCTTTCTCCATTTTTAATTTAATGCGACCTTCCGCTAAACGTGGGCTGCCCATCACAAGTGCCCAATACCGTTTATCGGTCCCGCGATCTTGAAAACTTTTTGCAAGCACAGCCGCAGCAGGAGTTGTACGTGCCAGCACCAAAGCCCCTGATGTATCTTTATCTAGCCTGTGCACCAGTTTGGGGCGCTTATCATAACCAAATTTTAGGGCATCTAACATGCCATCTAGATGTCGAGTTTGGCCTGTACCGCCTTGGGTTGGCAGCCCCGCAGGCTTATTCAGGACAATCACTGCATCATCCTTATATAATACCCAGCTTTGCACGTCAGCAATATCATCCGTGCTTAAAGTCATGCGCTCAGGCTGTTTGGTATTCTCAGGCTTCACGTAAAAGCCCATAGGGGGAACGCGCACAGTTTGACCCGCTTGTACTTTTTCTTTGCCTTTAACCCGTTTGCCATTCAGCCTGATATCACCCTTGCGCATCAAACGTTGTAATTGTCCAAAACCAATTTCAGGGTAATGACGCTTGAACCATCGATCAATTCGTGCGCCTTCATCATCCACATCAACTGTGATATGTTGTACACCACTCATAAAATAACCCGCCCAATCCACATGCCGCACATCAAACCCAATATACCAAGGATCACAGACCCACCTGCATATAAAACTGCCATCATATATTGCCCCCGTTCCAGCAGCAGTACAATATCCAAGCTATAGGTGGAAAAAGTCGTGAAAGCCCCTAAAAAGCCCACAGCCAAAAAGCCCCGCATTTCAGGGCTTATATCTAGCTTATACGCCGCTAAACTGACCAATAAACCCATCAGAAAACTACCCAATATATTAACTGCAAAAATACCATAAGGAAAATTATATCCAAAAGCATATGCTAGTCCGCGATTAACCACTGCGGCAAAATAGTGGCGGCTTACAGCACCGAGTGCACCACCAATCGCAATTACCAACATCAAGCGCATATACCATAATTCCTTTTTGCAAGACAAACTGATTTGCAAGACAGACTTTTTTACAAGACAGACTGGTTTACAAGGCAGGTTGGGCGAAAACTTTATAAAATACCGAAAACCCAACCTTCCGTTTCGCGCACACTAGCCGAAAGCGCTTTGGGATGCCAGTATTTGCTTTCACCCGCGATAAAACGCAATCCTGCTGCTGTAACCATAGCATCTGAAATATCATTCATAGGACTTGTCAGTGAAAATGTCAGTGTTCATCTAGGTCAATTTCACCTTTATATCCAGATTCATCTTTATATCCAGAATTTCGTATCCGTGAAAAATATTGCAATCTTTTTATAATATCTCGCTCATAACCCCGTTCCACAGGTTGATAAAATTCAGTGCGTTCCAAACCATCTGGGAAATAGTTTAATCCTGCAAATCCGTCATCTGTATCATGATCATACTGGTAACCCTTGCCATATCCTAAATTTTTCATCATGCTTGTGGGTGCATTGACAGCATGCTGCGGTGGCATCAAACTGCCCGTTTTTTTAGCGGCTGCTTTCGCAGACTTCATTCCCATGTAGCTGCTGTTTGATTTTGGGGCCGTTGCCAAGTAACAAATCGCTTGGGCTAATTGCAGTTCCCCCTCTGGCTGGCCAAGAAACATAAAGGCATCTTTAGCTGCCAAAGCTTGCAACACAGCATTTGGGTCAGCCATCCCAACATCTTCGCTGGCAAAGGCTGTCATACGTCGGATGATCACCATCGGATCTTCACCGCCCCCTAGCATGCGGGCCGCCCAATACAGTGCTGCATCAACATCCGAACCCCTCAAGGATTTATGAAAGGCCGATAGCATGTTATAATGCTCTTCGCCATTTTTGTCATAATCGGGTGCACGTTTTTGTAAAAGACGAGCCAAACCTTTCACATCAAGCGTTTCAGGGTCGGCTAAATCATATAAGTCATAAATGCGCTCAATACAGTTCAACAGGTAGCGCCCATCACCGTCAGCCATCGCTTTCAAAGCGACGCGAGCGCCTTGGTCCAAAGGTAGTTTTAAGGCTAATTCGGCCTCTGCCCGCTCGATAATTTCGTCTAGGGCTGCAGTGCCTAAGCGATTGAGCACAAGCACTTGCATACGGGACAAAAGCGCGCCGTTTAGCTCAAAAGATGGGTTTTCGGTCGTCGCGCCAATAAGCGTGACAGTTCCGTCCTCCACATACGGTAAAAAACCATCTTGCTGTGATTTATTAAAGCGATGAATTTCATCGACAAAAAGCAGTGTTGCCTTGCCCATGCGGCGATGATCAACCGCGCGTGCAAATAGTTTTTTCAAATCAGCAACACCAGAAAAAATCGCTGATATTTGCTCGAACACCATATCCCCGTGGCCCGCTAGTAATCGTGCAATCGTTGTTTTACCGGTGCCCGGGGGACCCCATAATATAGTCGAGCTAATATGACCTGTTGATACCATACGCCCTAAAGGGCCACCTGGTCCCAGTATATGTGCTTGCCCAACAACTTCGTTCAGATTTTTTGGCCTTAACCGATCAGCCAGTGGACGATATGCCTTATCATCCCCTTTATCAGATGACCTAGCAGCAGAAGTAACCGTGCTATCACTGAACAAATCAGGCATCACTACCCGATCTGTTGGCAGCGATATGAGCGATTTGGCACAATGATACAACGCTGCACACTACCACGGCGTTTAAATTCATAAATATATTGCTCTGCGCTTGAGTTGCTATCCAAAATGCTAATCATATCGGCAACATTGCGCACAGGATTATCATTAATCTTATGGATAATATCACCTGACCGCAAAAATTGATAGCGTCCAGCAGCCGTGCGCTTGGCGACTTTTAAGACCACGACGCCTTTTAAAAAGGTATCGACTTGAATTTCATCATTAAAACGCGGATTTAAATTGGCGATTGTTACACCTTGGAAAGGATGGCCCCCCTCTAATATACTGACATTACGAGCTGGACTTTCAGGTGCAAGCGTTAAATTCGTGCTGAGTTCCAACAGATCACTGCCTTTTAAAATACCCAGTGTTATGCTTGCGCCGCTTTCAAGCGTCGCAATACGAAAATTTAAGCTTGGTTGATCGATGATTTCTTTACCGTTTACGACCATGATCACATCCCCCAATGTCACCCCCGCATTTGCGGCTGGGCTATCAGGATAAACATCATCAACTAGAACTCCACCTGGACGGTCCAACCCTAGACTGATTGCCAGATCGTTGGTAACGCTTTGCCCCTTGATCCCAAGCCACGGGCGGGCAATTTGCCCTTCATCAAGGGCTGCCCGAATAACCGAAGCCACCATGTTCGCAGGGACCGCAAACCCAATACCATTTGAGGTCCCAGTGCGGCTGTATATCGCTGTATTAATACCCAATAGATCGCCCTTCATACCAATCAAAGCCCCCCCAGAATTACCTGGGTTAACAGCCGCGTCCGTTTGAATAAAAAAACCAAAGTCAGAAATACCTTGCTGCGTACGGGCTGCTGCGGAAACGATGCCCCCCGTTACAGTTTGACCGATGCCGAAGGGATTACCGATCGCCAGCACAATATCACCGACCTCAACCCCATCACTGTCAGCAAGCTTAAGGGCAGTCAATTGCTCCCCCCCTGTATTGATCTTAAGAATGGCAATATCTGTTCGCGGGTCAGCTAAGACAATTTCAGCATCATACTCACGCCGGTCAGATAAAACGACAGTGATTTCGTCCGCGCTTTCTATCACATGATTATTCGTAACAATAATGCCCTGACTGCGCACAATCACACCAGAGCCTAACGAACCGCGCACCCGGTCCTGCGGCATTCCAAAGCTAAAGTTATCGCCAAAGAAACGTTTAAACAATGGATCATCAAACATACTGCTACGGCGTTGGCGCACCACTTTTTTTGTATATATATTAACAACGGCAGGTGCGGTCATCTTCACCAGCGGCGCGTACGACAGCTGAACCTGCATTTGGTTATCAGGGACTTGGCGCACAGTAACAGGGGCTTGCCCGTTATTATCATACAGTAGCTGATCAAATGTTCTAACAGCATTGCCCAATGTATTTTGATCGGCCTCAATGCCATCACTTTCTTCTAGGCCATTCAATGACTTGTCAGTCGCGATTTCTTCTTGGTTATCATTTCCTTCTTGGTTATCATTTGGGGCCTCTTGCGCCAAAAGTGAGTGCGTAGCCAAGCCTGGTATAAGGCCAAATATGACCACCAGCATTTTGATATAATGCTGTAAGGTTCGTCTATTGATGTGTAATATGTGGAACATTGGTTCTTATCACCTAAATCCGACTAAAAAGTCCCTGTAATTTGTTACGTAAATATGGCGAAGACAAGGCCCTTGTGCAAGCCCTGATCCTTAAGAATTATGTGCTGAGTTACGATGTGCATAAAACGACTATTCTAAAATGACCAGTCATGAGCAATTCAAACTTTAGCCTTTCAAAATTTTTTAAAGCATTCTGAATAAAACTTACTGTGCAAAAATCGCTTAATTCCTTAACGGTTTCACTGCAATCAATGTCACACCTACACACGCAAATACCAGTGCTATAAAATGGTAGACCGTGAATATTTCACCGATTACCGCAGCAGCGATAGCACTGTTGGCAACTGGTCCCATTGTACCGCAAATTGCCATACGCTCAGGCCCGATTAGTGACACGGCTTCACTCAGCATAAACACGGGCAACACTGTCCCAACAAGCGCTATGATGACAAGATAAATGGCGCTGTTTTCGCTGATAATATAGGGCGCTAAGTTGCTGCCAAAGGCTATCAACAGTCCCACATGGATGATGATAGCAATTGCTGAAACCGTTGTAGAAATACCAGCAAAAGCAAGACTACCCATTTTATCAATCAGTGGCTTGGACACAATTACAAAAGCCGCATATGACAGGGCTGACAACATGATCATACTAAGCCCCCATAGTGCTGTGCTGCCGGTGGGTGCAGATGCCGTTGGTGTAATGGCCGCACTAAATTCCTGACTAAATACCGCAATAATACCAAGATAGGTTAAAATCACAGCCAGCAAAATTTGCCAGTTGGGAATTTTACGATGGATACAAGCTGTTATCCCCACAATCAGTGCAGGATAGCTGAACAAAACAAGACGCTCCAACTGCACAGAAATAAAATGCAGGCTGTAAAAACTAAGCCATGTAGCCAGATAATAACCAAAAAACCCACAGAATAGGAGCAAGGCAACATCACGTCTTGTTAAGCGTGTTGACGAGAGATTAAGCCGTTTAATGCCCTTAATCGCGAAATACAAGAACACTGGTAATGATAACAGCATTCGGTATAGCATCACACTTTCAGTGGTCAGATCATTACCGTATGCAAGTTTTATAAACACACCTTTGCTGGAAAATAAAATCGCCCCAGTTAACGCTAGTGTAAACCCAGTCATCACGCGCTGCTGCTGAATTGTGTTTGTAGCCATAGCTTTTAGCCCTTTGAAAAGGCCCGCAGGTTGCAGATCACAAAAAATAAATGAACCCGCAAAAGGCGGGCTGTAAGAATAACAAGTTGGAAAATAACGTTTGTTTGCTCCTGCCCTAAATTAGGTGAGCAGCAGAAGGTCACTATAATATGTAGCTTCACATGTCATATCTTGCATATTAGGCAGAAACAAAATCATGTCAATTAGAATAAATAAATGCTGGTGTTCATGCTGTGCCATGCTATGACTTTTTAGTGTTTTAAGAATTAAGGATAGAACGTGGCCCACCCCCGTATTATCATTGGAATATCTGGTGCAAGCGGCATAGCATATGGCATTCGCATGCTAGAATTACTGCGCGAACATCCAATCGAAACCCATTTGGTCGTGAGCCGTGCCGCCGAAATGACACTGGGTTATGAGACAGACCTAAATCCCAAAGACATAAAAGCCTTAGCCGATATCACTCACCCGATCAGCAATGTCGGGGCTTGTATTGCCAGCGGGTCTTATCCCACACTTGGAATGATTATTGCCCCTTGTAGTGTCCGCACCATGAGCGAAATTGCCACCGGTGTCACATCCAGCCTATTGACACGTGCCGCAGACGTGTGCCTAAAAGACCGACGAAAGCTTGTGTTAATGGTACGGGAAACGCCCCTGCATACGGGTCATCTGCGCACCATGTCAGCCCTGTCCGAAATGGGGGCCATTATAGCACCACCAGTCCCAGCCCATTATGCAAAACCACAAAGCATCGCGGATATGGTTGATCACACGGTTGGTCGCATTTTAGATTTGTTTGACATTTCAACCAACACCGTGACACGTTGGGACCCATAATTCATTATTATTTATGATTGTTTGTTTGCGTAAAGGATCAAAGATGACTATTCCCGCGATTTTAGATAAGGGCCTACGTGTGCCTGTCATTGCAGCCCCACTTTTTTTAATTTCTGGACCCGAGCTTGTAAAAGCATGCTGCAAAGCTGGGGTTATCGGCACCTTTCCAACACTTAACGCCCGACCGCTTGACTTGCTTGATGAATGGATGACCAATCTGAACACTGAACTTGCCGCATATGATGCAGCTCATCCCGATGCGCTTTCCGCCCCTTGGGGCGTAAATTTAATCGTCCATAAATCCAATAAGCGCTTGCAGGAAGATATTGACCTTGTCTTAAAGCACAAACCACCGCTGGTCATCACCAGTGTCGGTCATCCAGGAGACATTGTGGAGAAAATTCACAGCTACGGCGGTGTAGTATTTCATGACGTTATTCATATGCACCATGCGCGTAAGGCCGCTGCTGCTGGTGTTGATGGAATCATCGCTGTCTGCGGCGGCGCAGGCGGACATGCTGGTTTGATGAACCCTTTCACATTTATTCCACAGTTACGTAAAGAGTTCCCTGATCTGGCTGTTTTACTGGCAGGCACAATTTCAGACGGTACTGCCATCAAAGCTGCTACGGTACTGGGTGCTGATTTTGCTTATATGGGAACGCGTTTCATTGCCACAAAAGAAAGCAACACTGACGAAGCTTACCGGAAAATGATCGAAGAAGATGGCAGTGCTGATATTGTGTACACTGATAAAATTTCTGGCATCAAAGGGAATTTCCTATTGACGAGTGTGAAAGAAGCTGGCCTTGATCCTGAAACAGGCGACACACCAACTGTATCCATTGATTTTGACCCCAATAGTGATAAAAATGTTAAGCTAAGCGACCAGCAAAAAGAGCGTATTGCTGCGGACAAAGCTCAGCAAAGCAATCGCCATGGCGGCGGTATTAGAGATGCTTGGAAAACAATTTGGTCCGCTGGCCAAGGCATTGGAATGATTGACGATAGCCCAAATGTAAAAGACCTAGTTGATCGCTTAGTCGCGGAATACGAAAGCGTTTAAGATAAGGTATCAATAGGTTTAGCAATTTACACAATAATATTTTTGTTAAATTCTTGCTTGCATCTTGCTAGCTGTTTAATTACAAGACTTTTATTCGTTCATATTTTCATTATGAAAGTAACTGGTAAGTTATGTCTAAACAACACTATATCAAGCGCCTGAAAGGGATGCGACGACAATAGAAACATCACCCCTTAATTTGTTGGGGCAGACAGTGTTTTTATCGTGGCAATCGCCACATTTGATATAGGAAAATCCAATGATCCATTTTGATCTGGAACAGCCGCAAGACCAAGCGGTTATCGAAAATATTTTAGACCAAGCTTTCGGCCCTAGCCGGTCTGATAAATCATCATATGCACTGCGGCACAGTTTAAATCGTGTAGATGATTTGTGCTTAACAGCACGTTTAAACGCTCAGAGTGCCGTTGTTGGGACTGTCCGCATTTGGGAAGCAGCAGTTGTCGACCTACTAAACCATAAATTTCAAGATACCTTGCTACTTGGCCCCTTAGCGGTTTTACCCACTATGCAAGGCTTGCGCATTGGTGCTGGCTTGATGCGGCGTGTTCTGAGTAAAATTGATGTTCTGGGTTATCAGCGTGTGATGCTAGTTGGGGACATAGATTTTTATAATCAATTTGGTTTTCAAGGCGTAAAGCCCCGTCATATTACAATGCCAGGCGGTATGGATGCGGATCGCTTACTGGTACGTCAAACGTCAGGCATTAAATCTTTGCCGACTGTGGGACGTGTGGTCAGCCGCGACTATAAAACCCTAGAAGAAAAACCATTATTTGCAGCTTAAGTCTATCATCTGTCAATTCATGTGATTATACTAATTTCATAAAGGCAAAAGCATGGCACTTGAAAATAAGTTTAGATTAGAAGACATCATAAAGCAGGTTGGTGACCAACGTTTCCCCCCTGTGGACAAGTGGAACCCTGATTTTTGCGGCGATATTGATATGGTCGTTAAGCGTGATGGCACGTGGACCTACATGGGCACACCAATTGGGAGGCCCAAAATGGTAAAATTATTTGCTTCAGTTTTGCGTAAAGACGACGATGGTAAAACCTATCTGGTTACCCCTGTTGAGAAAATTGGCATTACGGTTGAGGATGCTCATTTTGTCAGCACTGATGTAGATGTTGTTTCGCCGTCAAGCACCAAGCCAGCAATTGTGACATGCACCACCAATGTTGGTGATGATGTCATTCTTGGACCTAATAATCCTTTGAGGGTGACATATGACACTCACACGGGGGAGCCAAGACCATATGTGCGTGTGCGTGGTCGCCTCGATGCATTGATTAGCCGCAAAGATTTTTATACATTGGTTAATGCAGCTTATGAAACCGTTGAAGGCGATAAAAAGCGCTTATGTATCGACAGTATGGGGCAAGCGTTTTCCCTTGGTGCATTGGATGGTTTTGCATGATTGAAGCGCTGTTGGATAAGGCCCTGATGCCCCTTGATTATAACGCCAATGGCATTGGGCGCAGTGATTTTGATTTGAACCCAGCGTTTCGCCCAACAGAAGATACGGTGCTGCGCCGCGCTGCTGTATTGGTCCCCATTGTAAACCATCGTTCTGGGCCAACGGTTTTACTGACAAAACGGACTGAACATCTACGATCCCACGCTGGGCAAGTCAGCTTCCCTGGCGGTAAAATTGATGATAATGATTCGGGGCCGATTGCGGCGGCGCTACGCGAAACACGGGAAGAAATTGGCCTCGGTACCGATTATATTGATGTGCGTGGCAGGCTTGAGACATATCAAACCAGTACTGGCTTTGCCGTAACACCAATTGTGGCCATTGTAAAACCAGGCTTTACGCTGACATTAGAAGAATGCGAAGTCGAAGAAGCCTTTGAATGCCCCCTTGCCTTTTTGCGGGATAGAAACAATCATCAAAAACGCAGTGGTGTTTGGAAAGGCATTGAGCGCCATTATTACGCTATGCCGTATAATGGGTTTTATATCTGGGGGGCAACGGCTGGCATGATCGTGAATTTGTGCGATCATTTGGATAATGCCGAAACACAATCGCCTAATCGCTAACATAAAAAGGGAGTGCCAGAATGTTACTGATGTTGATACGACTAGCCTTAATATTAGCCCCTTTGCTTATGGTGGTTATGTGGTTGAAGTGGCGTATGAAAAAGGATAGAACCCAAGCTGAATTAGATCAAGACATCGTCGTATTACGCCAGCGTCTCATGATTCTCATAGGGGTGATGCTTGCAGCTATACTAGGGCTTTACCTGCTGGATGACCGCCGCGGTGACGCTGATATGATTTATGTACCTGCCCGTGTTGAAAACGGTAAACTCATTCCAGGTGAATACCAACCAAAACCCAGGAAAAATGAACAGGACGGCGGCATTGATGACTAGCCTGCCAGTTGCTGGAGTAATCGTGCCAAAAAAACCAAATAAGTTAAATGCATTATGGCTTCAGGATAAGGGTGTTCAATCAGTGGTCACAGCGCTTGGTGCAGATCATGTGCGTTTTGTGGGCGGGGCTGTCCGCAACAGTTTAATGGGTCTTGATATTAAGGATATTGACGCCGCTACGGTTTTTACGCCTGATGTCATTATGCAAAAACTAGGGGATGCAGGTATCAAGACCATACCCACAGGCCTAAAATATGGTACCGTGACAGCCATTAGCCATGATACTGTCATTGAACTAACCACCCTGCGCCAAGATATTGAAACCTACGGACGACATGCCACTGTTGCCTTCACTGATAATTGGCAAAAAGATGCAGCGCGGCGTGATTTTACCATGAATGCCGTTTATTTAGATGCTGATGGCTGCCTGCATGACTATTTTAATGGTCTGCAAGATATTTCATCAGGATGTGTGCGTTTTATTCGTGATCCACGCGACAGGATATCCGAAGATGGATTACGGATCTTACGCTTTTTCAGGTTTTATGCCCATTACGGGCGCGGTGACCCTCCTACCAACGCCCTTCAAGCTTGCCATCATCAGTGCCATATGATTCAGGATTTATCTGCTGAGCGTATTAGGAATGAAACACTGAAAACCCTAAAAGCTCGTGACCCGTGTCGTGCACTGCATTTTGCAGCAAATACAGGGGTTTTAGCCTGCGTTTTTGGGGAAAAATTTTGCATTGATGCCTTAATTACAGTTGTCGATCAGGAACAAAAACATAATCTATCCCCTAACCTTCTGGCACGTTTGATCGCACTTTTGTATAAAGACGCTGATGTTGTTCAAATGTTCGCCCGAAATAAAAAATTATCAAACAAAAAAGCCAAAGCCTTAAAAACTGTATTGAGTGCAATGAGCGAAAATCTTAACCAGACACAAGGCATAAAAACAGCGCTGTATCGCTGTGGTCCAAAGGCAACATTAAGCGCCTTATTGCTGCAAAACCCTCGTGCGATTGCCGGATTAAATTTAAATGATATTCCAGCTTTCCCCCTAAAGGGACGCGATATCATAGCCACTGGTATTGTAGAAGGGCCAAATGTGGGTTTAATTTTAAATAATTTGGAAAATAAGTGGATTGAAAGCGGCTTCACTTTAAACAAAGCCGCTTTAATATCTATTTTAGATGCTCCCTAATCAATGTATTTAGCCAAGAGAGTATCAATATATTCAGACAGTTAACACTTACCAATCAACTTGGAAACGCACACCCAGCGCATCAATGTTATTTTCGCCGTCTGCACCATTTGCAGAAACATCAAAAGCATTGTCAACGGAACTGTGGCTATAGTTTGCCATAAAACGTGTATGGCGATTCAAATACCAATTAACGCCAAAGATGAACGTATCTTGTTCACCACCGAAAACGCCTTCGTCTGACAGGTCAATCGTGTCATATTTAGCAGCAACTTGCCACGCACCTATACCCCCAGCGTGCAATGGATTTTTGACTTTCGGACGGTCCCAAGTACCTTTACTGAGCTTCAAAGGCTTTTCTTCATCAGTTAGGAAGAAACCAACTTCTGCATATCCACCGCTAAAGTTTGCGTTTTCACCGGTCGTTCCGCCATCTTTTGCGGA
>JABABO010000115.1 GCA_014238195.1 Kordiimonadaceae bacterium
GACCAGCCCAAGAACACTAAAAGCAGGGGTCATAATATTAACCAACCTTGATAACAATGGCTTTGATTTTTTTTGCCTATCTAGGGATTGCAGGGGAACTATTATCGCTGACTTCTGATCAAGAGTTGCTTTATAATCTGTGACTAATTCGCATCCATCTAAGCCAACAACTTTTGCATAACTGCGAATAAACCCTATGACGAAAGCTTTGGCTGGTAAAGCGGCTTGGTCATCTTTTTCAAGGGCTAAAATACACAGCTTTCGCATACATGTTTCTTTAGCAATGGCCGACACAGAAAGACCACGCTGCAAACGCGCTGCTTTCAGCTTTGCACCAACTGATAAAATATCCCTCGTCACTCTAGCCCCATCCCGTATATAGCTTTACGCTATTTATAAGTCCCCGACACTATGCAGCGGTCATATAAACCGACCATCACAAACTAGTCATTTTTTTTGCATTGACATTGTGCCCGCAAAGAAACTTGTTAGTTTTACTTTATAACAATTTAGAACACATGCGTTCAGCCTGAACAAACCAAGAACGATGTACGCCCTATTACTAATACCAATTTTGTTTAACTTTTCAATGGCTTACAGGCAAGGGTTTTTCTTTTATAATGGTATATTTTACCATAGAATAGTCGTTATAGATGATTTTTACAATTTAATGTTATGATCGCGGGCAAAATCAATCAGCGAATCACGGATCGAATGCTGTGCTGAACGCATGCGCATCATCATAAAAGCATGTAAGCGCTCTAGGTTCGTGCTCCGTATCATTCGCTTTACAGGACCAACAGCAGTCGGCGAAATCGACAAACGTTTCATTCCTAAACCAACCAATGCCAATGCTTCAAGGGGCCGCCCACCCATTTCGCCGCAAAGCGTAACAGGTACGCCAGCATGATCGCATGTGACGATAATGTTATGCAAAAACGATAATACTGGCGGCGCAAGCAGATCATAACGATCCCCAAGACGTGGATTGCCACGATCGCAAGCAAAGAAAAACTGCATCAAATCATTGGTGCCAATAGATAAGAAATCAACTTCCTCCATCAATAAATTCAACTGCCACGACAATGAAGGAACCTCTAACATACAGCCGACTTTAATTTCGGTAGGTGGAATGCGATTAAACTGATTTAGGCGTTCGATTTCCTTGGCAAGGATTTTCTTTACGCGCTTCAATTCTGCGATTTCTGCAATCATTGGAAACATCACATGTAAGGGACGACCACTGGCAGCGTACAACATGGCACGCAGTTGGAAACGCAACAACGCTGGACGATCAAGCGCAATGCGAATGGCACGCCAACCCATTGCTGGGTTTTCCTCATTTTCATCGCGCGGTAAAAATGGCACTTGCTTATCGCCGCCAATGTCTAAGGTGCGGAAGACCACTTGGCGGTCCCCAGCCGCATCAAGTGCAGCCCGGTAAATACGCTCCTGTTCGCTGACCCTTGGCAAAGCAGGGGCAACCATGAACTGAAATTCTGTTCGGAACAAACCAATGCCTTCAGCACCCGTGCTATCAAGGCTTGGCAGATCAACTAGTAAGCCCGCATTCATAAGCAAGGTGATCCGGTTACCATCGCGCGTTATAGCATCTAAATTACGTTCAGCAGCATATTCTTCCAGTCGGCGTGTGCGTAGTTTTATCGTCGTTCGATAAGTTTCAACAATATCGTCGCCTGGGCGTATGTATGCGTGCTCGCTGCCAGTATCAATGATGACACGGTCACCAGATTGAGTATGCTGTAATGCGCCAGCAACACGGCCTAAAACGGCAATCCCCATGGCCCGAGCAATAATAACCACATGCGCTGTCGAGGACCCTTCCTCCATCACAATTCCTTTTAGGAATGTGCGATCATAATCCATCAATTCAGCAGGACCGACACTACGTGTGATCAAAATACTATCTTTTGTTAACGTTTCATGTTCATCGCCTGTATTGCCTTGAATAATACGGATCAAACGGCTTGTGAGCTCCTCAAAATCATTGATGCGTTCTCGCAAATATGGATCGCGGATTTTTGCCATACGCACGCGATTTTCTTGTTGCACCCGGTCCACCGCGGCTTCAGCAGTTAAGCCCTGCTGCACAGCTTCTCGCATTTTACGTTGCCAACCACGGTCATAAGCAAACATCCGGTAGGTTTCTAAAACTTCACGGTGTTCTCCCCCATGCGCCAAATCAGGATGCGATAACATCTCTTCCAAATGTTTCTGCATAGTGGTTAAGGCATCATCAAGTTTGATCGATTCTTCTTCAACGCTGTCTGCCACAGTCCGTGTAACCACAATTTGCGGCTGGTGAAAAACAGCAACACCTTCGGCAACACCGTCAGATAGCTTCACACCATCTAATGTGATCGGGCTACCCGAAGCGCTTGCGTCTTCGCTTAGTTCATTTTTATCAACAACACCGCCAGACCCAACCAGTTCAGCCAGCACCATGGAAATAGTTTGCAGTGCTTCCACTTCTTCGGGCTTATATTCCCGTGACGAGACATTCTGTACGACAAGAACACCAACAACACGGCCTGTGCGCAAAATAGGAACGCCGAGGAAGCTATGATAAATCTCCTCCCCTGTTTCTGGACGGAAAACAAAGCGTGGATGTTTTGGTGCTTCCGTTAGATTCAAGGGTGAACCGCGCTCAGCAACCAAGCCCACAAGGCCTTCACCAATTTGCAATCGCGTTAAATGAACGGCTTCTTCTTTAAGACCTTCTGTCGCGAAAAGTTCAAGCACACCGCCAGCACGCGTCAGGTAAATAGAACACACTTCCGCAACCATATTTTGGGCAATTTCGCGCACCAATTTATCAAGTCGCACTTGTGCACTGCCATCACCCGCCATGACACCATGAAGGCGGCGCAGTAACAGTCTCGGTTGACTGATTTGCTCAAACTTTTGTTCTGCCACGGCTTATCTCTTCCAAATAGACAGCGCCTAACAGACACTGCAATTCCTTTAGCTTTTTCTTAAGCTGTAATGCGGTCACCACGATCAAGGTATGCAACAGCTTCTGACACTAATTCGTTAATAATGTCTTTTGTCGGTGCTTGTGTTTTCACCATACCTACGCTTTGGCCTGCCATTACAGAACCACGTTCTACATCACCATCAATAACGGCACGCCGCAAAGCGCCAACCCAAAATTTCTCGATTTCAAGCTGGGCACCTTCTGCATTTAACGCCCCCGTTTTATAGCGAGCAACAACATCATGCTGTAAATCCATGAACTCGGATGTGCCTTCATTTTTAAGGGCGCGCACAGGAATAACGGGAACGTTTGGGTCAACCTGCACAGTTGAAACAGCGTCCCGTGCATTGCCACGAATAAAAGCCTTTTTAAATTTCTCATGGGCAATACATTCCTCAGCGGTAACAAAACGTGTACCAAGCTGCGCCCCACTTGCACCCATTTCCAGGAATGAGGCAATGGCATGGCCTTTACCAAGGCCACCAGCCACAAATACAGGCACATCCCGCACAACAGGTAATATTTCCTGCGCTAAAACATTTGTAGACACAGGCCCGATATGACCGCCTGCCTCTGACCCTTCGATTATAATCGCATCAGCCCCCATACGGACCAGCTTTTTTGCGAAAACAGCTGTTGGTGCAAAGCACATAATTTTTGCTTCAAAATCTTTAATCCCCTTTAGCATATCACTGCTAGGGACACCGCCGGCCAGAACGACATGACTGGTATTATGTGCGCGGCAGACTTCAATGAGTTCCATTATTTGCGGATGCAATGTGACAATATTCACGCCAAACGGCTTATCCGTTAAAGCAGCTGTCGCAGCAATTTCTTTTGAGAGTTGATCAGGATTCATACCACCACAAGCAATAACGCCAAACCCACCAGCGTTTGATATTGCCGAAACAAGGTTGCGTTCTGAAACCCAACTCATAGCGCCGCCAAGAATGGCATATTTACTGCCCAAAAATTCTTGGCCCCGCGCCCATAATGCATTCAGCTTTCTTAATCCATCACTCATTATTTACTCCTCTTTGACCATATCAAAGGTTAAGGATATATCCAGCCATCAAAAAACAATAGTATCATTATTTTGATCACCCCTTTTTACGACTGGGGTACCAGATGGCCAAAAAACCTTGCGCTAAAAAACCTTGCACAAGGCTTAATCGACATCCAGATCGTAAGCTGTATGTAAGGCGCGCACAGCAAGTTCCGTATATTCATCATCAATCACAACACTGACTTTAATTTCAGAGGTGGAAATAACCTGCACATTTATGCCCTTATCAGCCAGAGTATCAAACATTTTTTGCGCCACACCAGCGTGGCTTCGCATCCCGACACCAACAACAGAAATTTTTGCAACACTACCATCATGCAGCAGATGATCAAAGCGCACTTCATCACGGCGTTCTTCCAGTGCCTTAACAGCACGTAGCATATCATCCTCTGGGACAGTAAACGTTACATCGGTGCGATTATCGTCTGCCGCACTTTGGACAATCATATCAATATTGATGTTTGCCTTAGCAAGCGGGGCAAACACATGGCTAACAGTACCAGGGCGGTCTTTTAGACCCACGACCGTGATTTTCGCTTCCCCGCGTGAATAAGCAATACCACTTACGACTTCTTGTTCCACAATTTCATCCTCACCAACAACCAGTGTTCCAGGTTTATCTTCAAATGATGACAACACTTGTGTGCGGACACCATGTTTCATGGCCAGAGCTACTGACCGAGTTTGTAATACTTTTGTACCTAACGAGGCCATTTCTAGCATCTCTTCGTAGGTGATCTTGTCCATTTTGCGTGCTTTTGGTACGATGCGCGGGTCTGTTGTATAAACACCATCAACATCGGTATATATATCACAGCGATCCGCCTTCACAGCCGCAGCAATCGCCACAGCAGACGTATCAGACCCACCCCGCCCTAAAGTGGCAATTCTGTTATCTGGACCAATACCTTGGAACCCCGCAATCACAGCAACACGACCGTCTTTAAAGCATTTTTCTAAGTTCTCAGGCTCAATCTCTGCTATACGGGCAGCGCCGTGCATATCATTCGTACGAATTGGCACTTGCCATCCAAGGAAGGAACGTGCGGGCACCCCCATTTCTTGTAAGCAAATCGATAAAAGCCCTATGGTAATTTGTTCACCCGCAGCAACAATAGTATCATATTCACGGGCATCATGCAGCGCAGCTGCTTCACGGGCATAACCAACAAGTTGGTTTGTCGTACCAGACATCGCCGAAAGAACAACAGCAACTTCGTGGCCCTCCTCAAAAGCTTTTTTTACACGGCGTGCTACACTGCGAATACGATCAATATCCCCAACAGACGTACCGCCAAATTTTTTAACAAGACGTGCCATTTAAAACCCTAAAAATATATCCCTTGTTTAGATGCACCCTTATATGGCGCTTCATTATGAAAATACTATGTCACACGTACGATTTTTTCATCATTCAGCAATAACTATCGCGTGTCAAAAACAACCAAGAGAAAAAACAGTCGGTTATCTTTTATCGCTTGGCAGCCAAGTGCGCAAGGTTGATCTTCTTCTTTTCTGTAAACTTCTGTAAACTTCTGTGAGTTTCCTAAGCATTTCAGCACTTTTTTGCATATCAGAATGATTTTTATATACGCAGGATGAAAAATACGACTATAAAAAAACAAGATGGATAAGATACGAGAATAGACAAACGTGAAAGTCCTGCAAATGCCAGAAAAATCAATGAATACCTTAGACGATGCAGGCACAAAAACACAGCCAGCAATCTCAGATATGAAAACAGAGGCAATTGTAGAGAGCACCACTGTAGACAAGGATGAGGTCGCTTTTTTTGCTAAGATCGCTGATGAATGGTGGAACGCAAATGGGCCATTTGCACCCTTGCATAAATTAAACCCTACGCGCTTGACATACATTAAAAATTGCCTGGCAGATCATTTTTCTATCGAGGCCCGCTATAAACCACTCAGTGGCTTACGAATATTAGATATAGGCTGTGGCGGCGGTTTATTGTGTGAACCTCTCACAAGGCTTGGCGCCACTGTGGTCGGTGTTGATGCATCAGAAAAAAACATTAAAGTTGCGGCAATGCATAGCGCTGAAAACGGTCTAACCATTGATTACCGTAATGATACTGCCGAAGCGCTTGCAAGTGCTGGCGAACACTTTGACGCAGTGATTAACATGGAAGTGATCGAACATGTTGCTGATGTTGGTGCTTTTCTAACGTCCTGCCATAAACTCCTTAAACCACAGGGCATTATGCTTGTCAGTACCCTTAACCGTACAGCGAAAAGCTTACTGTTCGCCAAAATAGGCGCAGAATATATTTTACGCTGGCTACCAAGGGGCGCGCATGATTGGAACAAGTTTATCACGCCTCATGAAATGGAAGATCATTTGGTGGGCGCTGGTTTCACACCGCAAAACCCTATGGGATTTTCATTTAATCCCTTGTCTGGGCGTTGGCGCTTAGATGACAATGACCTTAAAATAAACTATGCATATTCTGCAGTTGCTATTTAAACCTTTAATTTGTGATATTAACTGTTTATGGTGATTTTTGTAAATTAACTCATCAACTCATAAAGCTGTGAAAGCAGTGCCAGATTATGAATAAACCTATTGTTAGTGAAGCTTATTCTTTTGTTTTCTCCAATCTTAATGCATTTTTTACGTTTGTCTGCCATGCCTGCAATTCTGCTGCTTATATTATTTGTCATCACTGATTTAACGGGCAACACTGCATCAAATTTTTTAAGCGCTATAATTGAAATTGTGTTTGTGCTTTTGTGGCACCGCGCCTACATTTTAGGCGAAATGCATATGAATTGGAACGGCAAGGCCTCAGGAAATTCTAAAAACGGCAAAAAAAATGCGTCCCAAGTTTTCGGTTCATTTTTCTTTCGATCCATACTTTTTGCAGGCTTTGGCGTAATATTAGCTCTTTTATTCTCATCATTTCTCGTTTTAGCTGCTTTCACCCCATATTTAATAGCGGTTCTCTCCATTCCCATAACTATCGGCTTATTTACCCTCATAAGTCGTATCATTTTGATTTTCCCATCAAGTGCCACTGGAAATACCCTCACGGTAAAACAAGCATTTCAGTGTACCAAGGGGCAATCGTTTCGAATAGTTTACATATATTTTTGCGTTCTTTTTCCCATCAGCATAGTTCTAACACTATTGGTGGCGTTTGTAGCCTATTTTTCTCCCTTTTATGAGAATTTAGCAGGCGTAATTGCTGTCAATATCATCGTCGTTTATATGAGTTTAATTTTATTAGCGCTCGGCGTGACAACCAATTCAATTATTTATTGCTATCTCTGCCAAGAATTTGATGAACAAAAAAATGTTTCACATCAGTTTGATGACGATATATAAATTTTCTTTTAAGGCGTCATTCATCAAATTCATGCAGCTCAGGGGCACGTTTCAATTCAAAAACAATTACGTTTGCACCATTTCATAGTCACGGTCATGCTGTAATGAGGGTAAAGCTTGTCGAACCTTTTGCACCAACGTAAGATCAATATCAGCAAAATAAACACCTGTCTTTTGGCCCGCATCCAGCAGCACATCCCCCCAAGGATTAATCACTAAAGAATGGCCAAAAGTGCTGCGCCCTGTTGCATGCTGGCCTGTTTGCGCTGCTGCGATGACATAAGCACCATTTTCGATGGCCCGCGTCTTTAATAAACTATGCCAATGCGCCTTACCTGTTTTTTTCGTGAAGGCCGCAGGCACCAGTAAAACATTTGCACCTGCCTGTGCCAAATCACGGTAAAGGCCTGGAAAGCGCACATCATAACAAATACTATGCCCAAACACTGCAAGGGGCGTACGGCTTACCAAGGCCTTATCACCCGCTTCATACAGGGCACTTTCACGGTAAGCTTCACCGCCTGATAAACGCACATCAAACAGGTGCAATTTATCATATCGGGCATGAATACGACCCTTGGGGCTTATCAAATACTGCCGATTAACAAGACGGTCCTTTGTCAGTTTAATAACTAAGGAGCCAATCGATAACCACACAGATAGTTCAGCAGCAAGGGCTTGAAAGGCCCTTAATCCTTCATCGTCAGATTCCACACGTGCTTTGGCAAGGGCCGCCTCACGGTTTAATTCCATCAAGTGCGTGCATTCAGGTGTTGCAACCAAATCAGCCCCATCAGCCACAGCTTGCCTTATCATTTGACGGCACACATCAATATTATCTGACACAGTGTCAGATGTTGTTAGCTGTATAATCGCAACCCGAAAGGACATCAAACACTCTGCCTAAGTATGCACAAGCAATGGATCAAGCTGCCCACGCTTATCTAGCGCATATAAATCATCACATCCGCCAATATGCTCACCGTTAATAAAAATTTGCGGCACTGACGTTAAACCACCTGAACGTTGCCGCGCTTCGGCCCGCGCAGAAGGATTCATATCAACGCCAATTTCATTGAAATCTACGCCTTTGCTTTTTAATAACGCTTTGGCTCGGTGGCAAAATCCACACAACATGCTGCTATAGATCTCAATTTCAATGGTCATTTTCTTCTCCAAAACTATCAGCTACACGACTGCAACTTTATATCATGATCCTTAAAGACCCTATATAGCCAATTGCGGTGAATATTGATCACCTTATTTGGCTATAAGCCTTTGTGTCGGTTCGACTTATCAATAAATAATGAAATCATTATTCATTGGTCTCGCTATATAAGCTATCACACTGTAAATTCCTAGACGTTATCAATTGCCAATGTTGACCCATGACAAAATAGGATAGGCTAAACGAAATTCGCTTGCGTGTTTCTATTTTTCTGGGCCAGGTACCCTTGCAAAACAAGCAACAATTACTGTTGCAGCGCCCGCGCGTTTTAGCGCCAAAGCACAGGCGCTGACAGTGGCACCCGTGGTTAAAACATCATCAACCAAGACTATATTTTTATCTGAAACAGCACTCGTTTTTAAAACGTGAAAAGCGCCTTCCACATTGCGAAACCGTCCTTTGCGACCAAAGTCTCCCTGACTGGCTGTTGCCCGTATGCGCTGTAGTGCGAAGGCATCTAATGTCCCACCCAGCATATGGCACATATGGCTCGCTAGCAATCCTGCTTGATTGAAACGCCGCAGCAATAATCGCTTGCGGTGTAAAGGCACAGGAATGAAAACACAGTCTTGCGGATTGATATTTTCGCGTCGCATGGCTGCTTGGGCTTCGGGAAGCATCATTCGCGCCATCACAGGTGCAGATTCTGAGGCGCGTCCATGCTTTAAACCCAGGACTAAACGGCGACCTACACCGCCGTAAAGCACAGCAGCACGGGCGCAGTCATATTCTGGCTTGGAGCGCAAACAACTCCCACACAGGTCTGATTGATCATGACTTACGCCCGGCATCTGATAATCAAACGGTAAGCCGCAGCATTTGCAATATGGGGCGCTGATCGGGCTTAAC
This sequence comes from Kordiimonadaceae bacterium, assembly GCA_014238195.1. Taxonomy (GTDB): domain Bacteria; phylum Pseudomonadota; class Alphaproteobacteria; order Sphingomonadales; family Kordiimonadaceae; genus JABABO01. The sequence goes on from JABABO010000115.1 coordinate 9,490, forward strand.
TCCCCCCAGCAGCTAGCGCATAAATGACCATGATCAAATATTTTTACCTTGCACACTGGGCAGCGGGGTGGCAGTAAAAAATCGATACCATGCTTGCCCAGTTGAGTGACTGATTTGATTATAGACGGTATATAGCGTAACATACAATTACCTTAAGAAAATCAGAATAAATAACTATAGGGTGTAAGCTATTGCAAAGCAAAAGAATATCTACTTGCACACAGCACGCACACAGGATAGTCAACAGATATGACAAATATAGTGGCAGCATCCGACCTTGAAATTTTTGACACCCGAACTAAGGCTATGCAGCGCATACGCGCGCGCGCGTTGCAAGCACAAGACCCAAATAGCACCTTTTTAATTGATGAAATTGCTGATCGCCTGCAAGACCGCTTAGCTGATATTAAACGCCGCTTCACTCATGCACTTGATATTGGCGGCAACATGAAAAAAGGCCAACATGCGAGGCATGTATGCGGCCTGCCAGCCCAGCATGAAAATCTTGGGCTTACACCAGCTTCCTATGATCTGATCACCTCTAACTTGATGCTTCACTGGGTGACTGATCTCCCTGGTATGCTGATTCAAATGAACCAAGCCCTGAAACCAGATGGGCTGATGATGGTTAGCCTGTTCGGCGGCGAAACCTTACATGAACTGCGCCACAGTTTGATCAAAGCAGAAACAGAAATAATCGGCGGCGCAAATATGCGAATATCCCCCATGGCAGACGTGAAGGACCTTGGCAGCTTATTGCAGCGCGCAGGATTTGCAATGCCTGTCGCAGATATGGATACCGTGACAGTCCATTATAGCCACCCTTTAAAACTGATGGCTGACCTCCGCGCAATGGGGGAAAATAACGCCCTAAAAAGCCGCCCTAAAAATTTTCTGCGCCGCGACATTTTAAGGCGGGCGTGTGAGATTTACATGCAGACCTACAGCAATGATCAAGGCCGCATCCCAGCGACATTTCAAGTGATGTATCTAACAGGCTGGCATCCCCATGAAAGCCAACAACAACCCTTAAAGCCTGGCAGTGCGACTATGCGCTTTTCAGATGCGCTTGGGAAACCGCCATTAAAATCCTAAATATAATCGCGCAACATCGCCACAAGGGGTATATCAGCTGGCGGCATGGGATAGTCACCAAGGTCAATCGGGCGCACCCATTGTGTGCGTTGACCTTCCTGCGGGTCGATCAAGCCTTCCCATTTTCGACATAAATACAGCGGCATGAGAAGATGAAATTCCTCATAACTATGCGAAGCAAATGCGAAGGATGCTAGACACGCAGCAGTGACATCAATGTCTAACTCTTCCTTGCATTCACGGATCAAAGCGGCTTCGGGTATTTCACCAGTTTCTACTTTACCCCCTGGAAATTCCCACATGCCCGCCATTGATTTACCCTCTGGACGTTCAGCAATCAGCACACGTCCATCAACATCAACCAACGCAATCGCTGCGACTAGGACAATCGGCAAGGACTTATGAACATCCACATGTGGCTCAGGGCAATCCATCATACTTTTCCAATTCATTCACTGAAGTATCTTGCTTGGGATATAGAGTACGCATAAAAAAGACAAGCTTTAACAACTGATCATATTGTTTAAAGGCGAATTTTCAGTATGATTCTATCAACTTCATTTAGTACATCTATCCATACCCTGAACCGCACTTGTTCATACCTGTGGGATGATCCCTTAGCCAAATTTTTTCTGGCTTTTCCCCTTATAGGCCCGCGTTCCGCCTGCGCCTGCCGTGGACCGTCCCTTTGGTCTGCCGTGCGATGATCCCATACCGAGTTCACCCGCTTCCAGATTTTTAACTTCATCGCGCAATCGGGCCGCTTCCTCAAATTCCAAGTTTTCAGCTGCAACAAGCATGCGTTTTTTCAGATCAGCAATATGCTTGGTTAAATTACTGCCTACAAGATGCTGGGCATCACTGCCAATATCAACCGTTACATAATCACCTGACGATGTATCAGCTATGATATCGGTAATATTTTTTTGCACTGTTTGTGGTGTTATTCCATTGGCTTTATTGAAGGCTTCCTGCTTGCTGCGACGGCGGTTGGTTTCATCAATCGCGGATTTCATGCTGCCCGTGATTCGGTCAGCATATAAGATCACTCGGCCATCAATATTACGGGCTGCACGGCCTATGGTTTGCACCAAGCTCCGCTCGGACCTTAAAAATCCTTCTTTATCAGCGTCGAGGATGGCCACAAGCCCACATTCTGGAATGTCCAACCCCTCCCGCAGTAAATTAATCCCAACCAGCACATCAAAAGCCCCAAGACGCAAGTCGCGGATAATCTCGATACGCTCCAATGTATCAATATCGCTGTGCATATAGCGCACTTTCACACCGTTTTCATGGAAATATTCGGTCAGGTCTTCGGCCATACGTTTCGTCAGTGTTGTGACAAGTACCCGTAATCCTTTTTCGGCCAACCTATGACACTCATGCATCAGATCATCGACCTGACTATCCACAGGTCGTATGTCAATTTCAGGGTCAGTTAGTCCCGTTGGGCGGATGACTTGTTCCGTAAAGACACCACCTGTTTTATTCATTTCCCAGTCCCCAGGGGTCGCTGATACATAAACAGTTTGAGGGCGCATGGCTTCCCACTCTTCAAACTTTAAGGGACGATTATCAAGGCAACTCGGCAAACGAAAGCCGTGCTCAGCTAGGGTAGATTTCCGCTTCGCATCACCCCGGCTCATCCCGCCGATTTGGCTAACGCTCACATGGCTTTCATCAACAAACAATAGGGCATTATCGGGCAAA
>JABABO010000109.1 GCA_014238195.1 Kordiimonadaceae bacterium
TGCGCTTAATTTAAACCAAGGGTGCTGTGATGGCGAGAGTGAAACATAATGCACGGGGTCAAGACGACATAACGCATACAGACGTCGTGACGAAAATCCGCAGTGATATTGATGACAAAATCACCCCCGCGATCACGGCAATGGATACAAAACTTGACCGTTTTATTGAAGCGACCGCCCACGCCCAAGGCCAACAAAAGGAGTTTGAGAAAGTCGTGAAAAACCGTTTAAAAAACTTGGAAGGCACGATGACTGCCCACGAGGGCGCGATTGGCAAACTAACGGGCACAATCGAAACATCCAATCACTTGCTCACCGAAGTGTTACCGATTCTGAGCAAAGCACCCACCATCACACCTGGGGTGATTGATAAAGTCTCAGTCCGCTTATCATTGGTGATAATTTTGGTGTCGGTTTTGGGGGTAGTGATGCTGGGCGCGGGGCTGTCGGGTGACGACATTAAAGCCATCCGCGATATTGTGACAAAATAATATGAAACCTTCATTTACTGCCACACGGCGCATGACTTGGTTTGTCATGATCGCGGGCTTTGGCCTGTGCGCCTTTGCCATCCACACAATGGGGGCGGAGGCTGGCACAGCGTTGGTTGTTGCTTTGCCTGTGCTGTTCGGCATTCCGATGTCTTATGCCGCCATCACCAATAAACGCGAAACCGACTTTGAAAAACAACACGAAAAACAAAACGAGAAAGAAAGGTAAATAAAATGACACAGAATAGCTATTCCTTTGGGAAAGCGTCCTTGCGGCGCTTGGCAGAGTGCCACCCGCAACTGCAACATGTGATGCGGCGGGTCATCCAGCACCGCGACTGTGCCATTGTGTGCGGCTTTAGGGGTAAGGAGGCGCAGAACACTGCCTTTGCAGAGGGGAAATCAAAACTACAGTTTCCTGAGAGCAAACATAATCAAACACCCGCGCTGGCCGTTGACGTGGTGCCGTGGCCTGAAAAATGGGCGAGCGAAGCGGCTTTCACCGAGCTAGCCGAGATTATCCGCCGTGAAGCAAAATCCATCGATGTGCGGCTGCGGTGGGGCGGTGACTGGGACAGTGACGGCGACCGCACAGACCAGCAGTTTCATGACCTACCACACTGGGAACTGGCACTAGGGGAGCTGGCATTAGGGAAATCAACAACCTGAGCTAAATGGACAAAACAGTTTTGCGCAGGCTTGAATGTCCCGCCTGTGCCACCTAGCCCGAAAGCTTTATCGCTGCGGGCTTTTTTTATTCTGAAAGGATTCAGATCATGAATTTTCTGCTTGAAGTTTTTGGCAGTGCGGGCTTTGGCAGCATCATCGGCGGCGTGTTCGGCTGGATGGGCAAGCGTGAAGAACGTAAATTACTGTCGGAAAAAAACCACCATGCCCTGAGCATGCTGCAGGCCAAAACCGAAGCCACCCTGCAAGTGGCGCAAATGGGTATCGATCAAGCCAAAGTCGCGGGTGAATTGCTGGTTGAGAAAATCGACGCCGAGGCCTTTAACACAAGCCAGAAGGCCACATCAAAGTTTGCCGATACGATCAAAAGCTTGGTGCGGCCTGTGATTTTAGGGCTGTTGATGTTTCAGACTTACCAAATATTAACCGCGCTTGAGACACTAACGGGCGGGCTTGAAGCCATCCCCGCAAGCGATTTGATCGCGCTTTATAAAATCGTTGTTTTATCGGTCACGGGCCTAACGGCCACGGCGGTGGGTTGGTATTTCGCCACACGGTCAAGCAAGCAATTTGACCGCTTATTAGACCGTCAAACGCCGCGCGACATCGATGCCACCCTTTTAACAAAAGCTAAAAAATAAGGAGAAGACCATGCGAAGTAACAGCAGAGGCCGCTATTCAGAGCACGACCGCGAACCCCAATTTCAGGAACCCGTGATGCAGTCATCCCCTGGTACTGTGCGGGGTTATGCCTTTACCCCTAATTCAAGGACGGCATCCAGAACGCCCCCTAAAGCCACACCAAAGGCATTGCCTAACACTGGGCCTAAAACTGGGCCTAAAACTGGGCCTAACACTGCTGCTAAAACTGCGGCAAAAACAACAGCAAAAGCAGCCGTGCCACAAACGCCAAAGCAAACGCCAACCGCGAATGTCCAGAAACCAGTGCAGAAACCAGTGCAGAAACCAGTACAGAAAGCAGTGCAGGCAAACGCCGCCGCAGGGCAAAAACCAAAGGGTTTTTTTCAGCCCCAAGCGCGAACACCCACGCCTGCCCAGGAAGGCCAGAAAGGCCAGAAAGCCCAAAAGCCACAAAACAAGCCACAAAGCAGGCCACCAACTATTCCAAAGGCCCCAACTGTCGAGGATAGCTTAGATAGTTTGCTGTCCAAGGATAGCGACTATATGACCCGCGCCCGACACCAAGGGGAAGTCACTGCGGCAAGCCGTGGTTTGATGAATAGCAGCATGGCAGGGCGTGCGGGTGAAGCCGCTGCGATTGATGCGGCACTGCCCATTGCTTCGCAGGATAGCGGCCAAGCCCATGACCGCACCATGCAAGCACAGGACCAGCAACATGCAACACAGTTAGCAAGGCAATCCGATCAAGCGGCGCGGCAACGCTTACAGGCCGAGCTTCAAAACCGCACGGATATTTCTAACGCCGACCGACAAGCGACCTTTGACCGTTTGGAAGCGCAGATCCGCAGCAATGAAGACCTAGCCGCCATGGACGTGCAGGCGCGGCTTGATCAAATCGGCATTGAGCTTGATGCCAGTGAAAAAAACCAGGCTATGGCGACGATTGTGCAGTCAGGGTCGAATTATTCCAATGTCATGTCAAATATTGCTGCCAACCCTGAAATTCCTGCCAGTACGCGGACGCAAATGCAAAATAATGCACGGCGGCAGTATGAAGATGAAATGGGGATGATTGCAGCGCTGAGCAGTGTGGAACTGAGCTGGTCGTCATCCCAGGCCGCAGCCCCTAGCGTGCCTAATATCCCCGCAAACTTCGGCTTTAATGGCTTTGGGTCTTATCGATAGGGGGCCTGAATGCAGATTGAAAAAGCAAAATACACCGATATGCCTGCGCTTTTGGCGCTGGCAAAGGATATGCACAAACGGTCAAAGTACAGCGCCCTTACCCTTGTTGAGCGGCGCTTTAAGGCGTTGGTGATCGATGCAATCCGTGTGCACCCTAAGCAAGGTTGCTTGTTTGTTGCGCGCGAAACTGTGGGCGTAAGCGGGTTTATTCTGGGGACGGTGGACACTGTTTACGGGATAACCGCCGAGACCTACGCCACAGATTTATTTTTTTATGTGAAAGCGGGGGCAAGCCCCCATGCCGCTAGCAAGTTGCTGGCCGCCTTTATGTCGTGGGCGCATGACCATAGCGGTGCTGTGGAAATACGCCTTGGAATAACCGATGCCATCGCCGCGCCTGAACGGGCGGCCAAGCTGTACGCACGGGCTGGATTAAAACCCGCGGGCTTGATGATGGCAACACCCATTAGAAAGGACACCAGCAATGAGCGGTGTGATTAAGAAAGTCGGCAAAGCTTTTAAAAAAGTTGCCAAAGTCGTGAAGAAAGTTGCGCCTTATGCGCTGGCGATTGGGGCGGTGGTATTTACCGCAGGCGCAGCGCTGGGCGTTGGGGCGATGGCTGGTGGATGGGGGGCGGCGGCTTCCGCAATGACATCCAGTGTCGGGTTATCGGGAACGCTGGGCGGTATTGTCACGGGCGCGGTGACCCAAGCGGGTTACGGTGCCGTGATTGGTGCGGCCACCAGTGCGGTGACAGGCGGCGACTGGAAGGCGGGCCTGAAATCAGGGGCCTTGGTCGGCGCAGTAACAGGCGGTGCGCTGGGCGGTATGGGAATGGAATATGACCCCCTTAAAGGCATTGGAACCGAAACACCGCCAGTGCCAAACACATCTGCAACTGGTGGGTCAACAAGTGGGACAACTGGTGGGGCCACAGGGGGGCAACGGTTTGGTGCGGGTGGACCTGGTGCCAGTAGTGGTTCAGGTATCAGTGGTTCAGGTGCGGGGATACCAGGACACGGGGCAGCGTCTATGACGAACGCTGGCACAAAAGCCCCTGGATTTTTCGGCAAAGGCGGCTGGTTAAACAATAACCAAGCGCTTGCGGGCAGCGTCATTAGCGGCGTGGGGCAGGGCTTGATGGCATCGGGCGGTAGCTACCAAGACCGCCTTGATGCGATTGCGGGGAATTACGGGGCTAATTACGGGGACAATACTGGGGGCAATAATCAGGCAAATTATGCGCGGTTTCAAGGGTTTGGTGCACCGCGCAGCTATGCAGCTACCCGAAGCACACGCCCTGCCATAGGTCGGTTTGTACGCGATGAAAGTACAGGCCGTATGATTTTCACACGAGGAGACTAAACAATGTTCGCACCACCAGAAAAAGAACAGCTACAGGGGCAACAGTTAAGGGGGCAACTGGGACAGGGACACCAAGACCCTGAATCTAATGCCAACCCTGAATCTAATGCCAGCCCTGAATCTAATCTCAGCCCTGAATCAAATGTCAGCGCAGACGAACAAGCCCAGTATGACGAATTTGTCACCAATGGCCAAACGCTGATTTACAGCGATGCAGCCATGCAACATATCCTGCCAAAAATCACCAAGGCTGGCGATATAAAGGACGGGCTGGCGCAAGCGCTGGTGACACTGGTGTTGCAACTGCAATCATCGGCCAAAAACAAAGGCACTGAGATCAGTTCAGACGTTTTGCTGCACGGCGCGCAGGAAATTTTGGAAATCATGGTTGATGTTGTCGAAGTCATAAGGGGTGCCGAGATTAGCCCAGACGATATGGAAGGGGCGCTGTACCGTGCCATGGATATATGGCGGGAGCGCGAAGAAAGTGCAGGCACGCTGGACAAGACATCGATCGATGAAGACTGGCAAAGCCTGCAACAGGCCGATGCTGAGGGCCGCTTAGCCAATATGATACAGGGATTAAACACTCAGGGATTAAACAAACAAGGAGTAAACCAATGAGTAAAATTTTAGGTGGCCTGCTGGCAGGCGTCGGCGCAGGGATGATTGCCAAGGACGGCTTTGCGCGGGAGGCATTCCGCAATCAACAGCATCAAAAACACCTTGATGCGATCGAGCGCGGTAAAATTATCTACCAGAAGAACCAGCATGAATGGGAAGCCGAGCACCAGAAGCGAAAAGCCGAAGATGACAAGATGAATGCTGAAATTGCCGAGGCACGGCGGGTGAAAAGCCAAAATCAGCAACATACGAATAGGATGGAGCAAATCGGCGTAAGCCATCAGAATGATGTGGCGCTGAAAAAAATGGACCAAACGTTCCGTGCTGACACCAACGCCAGCAAAGCCAGTGATCAGGCCTACGAAGATCACGCTAGGCGGAAACGGGAGACCATCAAACTTGCTGAGAAAGTACTTAACCCTACTGGATTTAAACCCCCCAGTCATGAAGCGCTTTTGGAAAAGGCAGAACAGCTGTGGCAAGATACCTATGGCAAAAGCCCAACCGGCAATGCCTGGGAATTTGCCATAAGTGGTGCCAGTCAAGGCGGTGTAAGCCAAGGTGGTGTCAGTCAAGGCGGTGGCATTGGACCGTACAAGGGCAGATATGGCTTGATGCCATCGCATACAATACCAGCCAAGCATAGGAATACGAGTGAACCTAGCACGCCAAAGCAAGATGGCAGTGAACCGTACAAGGGCAGACATGGCTTGATGCAATCGCATACCATACCAAGCAAGCATAGGAATACGGGCGGACTGGCAGCACGGCAAAATACAGGTGGCCAGACGGCGCCGCAGGCTGGCAGTGAACCGTACAAAGGCAGACATGGCTTGATGTCAAGGAGTAGCAGAGGTAATGGCCAAGGTACGGGTGGCCAGACGGCACAACAGGGTACGAGACCAGCCAATGGAATAGAATACGCTGAGCTTGCCCGAAAGATGATAGCCGAAGGTCAAAATCGTGAAGATGTTATTGCATATTTGCGTAATCGAGGCATCCCGATTCCGCCTGACTTGTAAAATCAATGATTGGGTGTATTGTCATACCCTGTTTAATTGAAAGGGTGTGACAATGGCTGTTACAAAAGAAATGATCATCGGGTTTATCATCGGCGGGCTTGTTACATATGGCGTTACAGTTTTAGTCACAAGCCCCAAAACACACTATAAATATATCAAAGCAAATGAACTAGGCCATGATTATTTAAAGGTACATATTGCAAGCGGTGAAGCAGAGTTTTGTATTAGGAATACAGATATACTGTTCGATAATAAATTTGAATGCGGTCCGATCTTAAAACCAAGACCGTTATCAGATGTTGAGGCAGGGTTTGCACATTTGATACCCCCTAATCATAGGGAGCAAAAAATCAGGGCCTATGATGCGGCGTTAAAGCAGCATGAGGATGCGCAAAAATGGTTTTGGCAAAAGTGGCAGCTTGGCGATAAACCAGAAGTAATGAAACCAGACGATAAGCCAGAAAAATAGAAAGGGTGTGACAATGACTATTACAATCACAAAGGAAATAATCAACGGGGCTATTATCGGGTTTATTATCGGGGCAATCGTTTGTTATGCATTTATCGATCAAGGACCACACTATCAAATGAAAATGCAGGCCAGTGGCCCCGCAGTGTGGGTGCTAGACAGTCAAACAGGGGAATTTACCCTGTGCGAGGATGCAGTTACTGTGAGGAATGTTACTTGTGAAAATATTGAAGCGCCCATAAGAAAGCCAGAATGATAGGATAGAGAGAATCGCCCTGACAAAGCCCAACTTCATTTTTTATACCATACCGTAGGGCAGGAAAAATGAAGTGAGGCAGTGAGGGTTACTCGGCACTATGATCAAAAGTTATAAACAATCGTCTTGCAAGTGTCATAATTCAAACGTATATAGAGATTTACGAATTGATTTTTTGGCTGAAATCAGGGGATTTTTTCGACAGTTAACGAAAAATCAAGCAATTTGGGTTAAATTTTTAACCTCAACTATTGAAACGAAGGCCGTAAAGGTTTATGTAACATTATGTTACACTGCTAAGTTATGGTACGGTGTACGTGGCTAGGCCGTCTATTGCGGGGGTCTGTAACATTTACGGGAGCTATGTTATGAATGCAGTATTTATGAAAGAAGGCAATGGAGGAA